>CAYWBS010000859.1:0-1502 GCA_964456215.1 uncultured Hyphomicrobiaceae bacterium | reverse complement strand
CCATAGAAAATAGAATTGGCGCCGGCGAAGAAGCAGAGCAATTGCGCCTCCTTGCTCAAGGAGCGGCGGCCGGCTGAAAGACGGACACGGGCCTTCGGCATAACGATTCGGGCCGCCGCCACCATGCGGACCAATTCTAGGGGCGCGACCGGCGCCTTTTCGGCGAAAGGTGTCCCCGCCACCGGTACGAGGGCATTGATGGGGACACTTTCGGGATGGGGATCGAGGGAAGCAAGCACCTGCAGCATGCGCGCACGATCCAGCGGGCTTTCCCCCATTCCGATAATGCCGCCGGTACAGAGGGTGATGCCGGCATCGCGTACGCGCTTCAGCGTGTCGAGCCGGTCTTGATAGGTCCGCGTCGTTACGATTTCGCTATAGAATTCGGGGGATGTATCGAGATTATGGTTATAGGCGGTCAGACCGGCGGCGGCGAGCCGCCTTGCCTGATCCTCGGTTAGCATTCCGAGAGTGCAACAGGTTTCAAGTCCCAGCGCGCCGACGCCGCGGACCATTTCAAGCACTTGGTCGAATTGCGCTCCGTCACGCACCTCGCGCCAAGCGGCACCCATGCAAAAGCGCGTCGCGCCGGCCTCGCGGGCAAGGCGCGCCTTTTCCAATACCTCGTCAAGGTCCATAAACGAGCCGCTTTCCAGACCCGTTTCCTTGCGATAATGGGCCGACTGCGGACAGTATTTGCAGTCCTCCGGACATGAGCCGGTCTTGATGCTGAGCAAGCTCGCAAGCTGGACCGTGTTGTCCTTGTGGTAGCGGCGATGAATGGTCTGCGCCCGGTAGAGGAGCTCCATCAATGGCGCACAATGAATGTCGAGAATCTCTTCTGCCTGCCAGTCATGGCGGATGGCTTCCCCGACCGGCAGCCTACTATTCGGGGCATCTGATTTTCTGCTATCGGACACTATAAGCCTATGTTTTGTAATAAGTTTCTTCCAAAATCCTGGAGGGCGACTTTTGCAATTCGACCATACCTCCTGTAATACAGGAACATGAAAAGGACCGAAAGTGCATATTCCGCGTACATTGCCGGCCGCCGCAGCGACGGATTGTTTCGCAAACTGCGCGATATCGAGACGCCAAACGCAAGGGAACTCGTCGTCAACAGCGAACGCTACATCAATTTTTGCAGCAACAACTATCTGGGTCTGACCCACGACCCGGCCCTCATAGAGCGCAGCCGGGACTGGGTGGAACGATTTGGGGCGGGGTCTGGGGCGTCACGTCTTGTGACCGGAAATCTCAAGGTCTTTGGCGGACTTGAGCTCAAGGTTGCGGCGCTCAAAAAAAAGCCCGCGGCCCTCATCATGGCGTCTGGCTATCAGGCCAATGCCAGCGTTCTTCAAGCTCTGCTCGATCGCCGTGTCCTCGGGGCGGAGCCTCTTGTTTTCGTGGATCGGCTCATTCATGCAAGTATGCATCTTGGCTGTAGAGCCGCAGGAGTCCGCCAGATCCGTTACGACCATTTGGACCTCGGTCACCTAAGA
>CAYWBS010000858.1:0-1513 GCA_964456215.1 uncultured Hyphomicrobiaceae bacterium | reverse complement strand
AGATCTGGGCCAATCCGTTCACCGAGCTCCGCGTGCCCAAGATCTTCAACTTGCGCCGCGATCCTTACGAGCGCGCCGATATCACCTCCAACACGTATTACGATTGGATGCTTTCACGGGCGTATATTCTCGTTCCGGCGCAAGCCTATGTCGGCAAGTTCCTGAAGACCTTCGAGACCTATCCGCCGCGTCAGAGGCCTGCGAGCTTCACCGTCGGCGGGCAGATGGAGGAGCTGGAAAAGGCGCTCGGCAAACTTCAGAGCGACCTCCAGTAGACGCGACAAATTAAGTACCGGGTCCGGTTCTCGCCGGGCCCGGCATTTTTCTTCCTTTGCGGACGCGCGCTAGGGCGTTCGTGCCACGTCGCAGAAACAAGCGGGGCGCCATTTTCGATGGCGGCCCGTCACTTCGCGAGAGGCTCCAGATGCAAAATCTCTTTCGACCGTTGGCTGCGCTCGCCGCGATTCTGATCGTTTCCACCGCCGCGTCCGCCGAGACGGATCCTTTGCCGTCCTGGAATGACGGCCCCACCAAGGAGGCCATCGTCGGTTTTGTTGAAAAGGTGACCGAGGAAGGCGGGAAAGATTTCGTTCCGCCCGAGGACCGCATTGCCACCTTCGACAATGACGGCAATCTCTGGGCCGAGAAGCCTGTCTATTTTCAGCTTCTCTTCGCGATCGACCGAGTAAAGGCGCTAGCGCCTGAGCATCCCGAGTGGAACGACAAGCAGCCCTTCAAGGCGGTGCTCGAAGGCGACATGGAGACGCTCGCCAAGTCCGGCCATGCGGGAATCGCCGAGCTCATCATGGCAAGCCACGCGGGCATGTCGCCGGAAGAGTTCCAAAAGATCGTGAGCGAGTGGCTCGCCACCGCCGAGCATCCGCGCTTCAAGCGCAAATACACCGACCTCGTCTATCAGCCCATGCTCGAGCTGCTCTCCTATCTGCGCGACAACGGCTTCACCACCTATATCGTGTCAGGCGGCGGTATCGAGTTCGTGCGGAATTTTTCTCAAGACAAATACGGCGTTCCGCCGGCGCAGGTCGTGGGCTCCAGCATCAAGACGAAATACGAGCTGGTTGACGGCAAGCCCGCGCTCATGCGGCTGGCGGAGATAAACTTCATCGACGACAAAGAGGGCAAGCCGGTCGGCATCAACCAGCATATCGGTGCAAGGCCGATCTTTGCCTCCGGCAACTCCGACGGCGACTACCAGATGCTGGAATGGACCACGGCCGGCGATGGCCCGCGCTTGGGCTTGATCCTTCATCATACCGACGCGGAACGGGAATACGCCTACGACCGCGACTCCTCGGTCGGTCGCCTGGACAAGGCGCTGGACGACGCCGCCGGCAAAGGCTGGGTCGTCATCGACATGAAAAACGACTGGAACCAGGTGTTTCCCTCGGCCAACTAATTGGCCGCGAGCAATCTCCGCTTTTTGACCAACAAGCGCGGCTTAGAGGGGCCGGACCGGCTCCTGAACTTCTGCACGGCAGAGTGATGGCATTGT
>CAYWBS010000857.1:0-1521 GCA_964456215.1 uncultured Hyphomicrobiaceae bacterium | reverse complement strand
GTCTAAGCTTTTGTATCCGCCGGGTAAATCACCGCTTTTTGTCACCCACGGGCTGGGCGGGCGCGTGTGGGACATCGATGGCAATGCTTATGTGGATTATGTCTCGGCGCTGCTGCCGAACGTTCTCGGGTACTGCGATCCCGATGTCGACGCGGCGATCATCGATCAATTGTCTCGAGGAATTTCATTTTCGCTGGCGACTGAGCTAGAGGCCGAGCTTGCCGAAAGGCTAGTCCGGCTAATCCCCTGCGCCGAAATGGTCCGTTTCGGCAAGAACGGTAGCGACGCGACAACCGCAGCGATCCGCCTTGCTCGAGCCTTCACGGGGCGGGACCGCGTAGCCGTGTGCGGGTATCATGGCTGGCAGGATTGGTATATTGGCTCAACTACGCGCAACAAGGGCGTCCCGGGCGCGGTGCGTGCGCTGACCCACACATTTCCCTACGGCGATCTCGATGCGGTGGAGGCCGTGCTCTCACGTCATCCCGGTCAATTTGCCGCGGTGATGCTGGAACCTTGCACCTTTGCGCCGCCGCCGGAAGATTTTCTCGCGAGTCTGAAAGAACTCACACACCGTCATGGCGCGCTGCTAATCTTCGATGAAGTGATCGCCGGGTTCCGGCTTTCGTTAGGCGGTGCTCAAGCACGCTTCGGTGTTGTCCCCGACCTCGCCGCGTTTGGCAAGGCTATGGGGAACGGCGCGCCGATTTCTGCAGTGGTTGGGCGGGCCGATGTGCTGCGAGAAATGGAAACCGTATTCTATTCGGGCACTTTCGGCGGAGAGGCGCTGTCGTTAGCCGCGGCCATTGCAACCATCGATAAGATAGAGCGGCTTAAGGTTATTGAGGCCATTGCTACTTATGGTGAGACGCTCGGAAACGAGATTAAAAACCTTATCGAAAAAGCAGGGCTTTCATCCATAATCAATCTCATCGGTTTTCCACAGTGGCAGCAGCTGAAGATCACAGCGCCGGGCGGTGTAGATCCGCTCACGGTTCGGACCTTCTTAATGCGCGAACTTCATGATCACGGCATACTGATGAGCATGACCTTGAATATTTGCTACGCACACAATGAAATGACTCTTGCGCTTTCGCTCGCGGGTTTTGAGAAGGCGCTAAATCGGCTCGCAGAATCTATTGCAAGTGGCAATATTGAGTCACAATTGGATTGCACGAAAATACAGCCGGTCTTTTCTGTTCGCGCGCCGGCCGCATAACGGTCGGAGTTCCTAAGTTTCAAGATAGATTGCAATTAGGGCGCGAGCCTCCGAAGATAAAAACTTGTGCATGATTGACGTCCGAAGCGCAGGGACAATCAGAACACCGTTGAGCATAGTCTGGGCATTTCGCGTCGCTTCGAGTCCCAGAGCTGGTGGCGGTCACGTTGCCCGCTGTCTCGCGCTTGCAGGAGCATTGAGGAGTCTTGCCGATGGTGTGCTATTTGTTGTTGATGATGATGGTGCCGGGTGGGAACGTCATATCCTACAACAGGGCCATGGCTGCATTACGGCTTCTTCGC
>CAYWBS010000856.1:0-1521 GCA_964456215.1 uncultured Hyphomicrobiaceae bacterium | reverse complement strand
TGTCCAGCGCCATGCCATCGAGCGTCGTCGAAATCTGCGCATCGACAATGTTTGCGCCGGCCGCGGCACAAGCCCCGGCTATCATGCACAACAGGCTCGGGTGATTGGGACAGAAGATCGTGAATTCCGTGATATCGGTAAAACTGTCGGTGGAAAAGTCGGTGGCCAGCGGCGTTTCACCTTCGGCGCGCGCAATGAGGCGCGCGTGGGCTACCTGACGGGCAAGGTCCGTTCTCAACCAGTAGGAAGGAGAATGGCGCTTTACGAACCGCTCGATGTCTGCCGACGGCCAATCGGAAAGTTCGGCTCGGAGCGCATCCTGGGCACTCTCGATCCTGTCCTTGTGACTGAGCTTGGAATGGCCGCCGGCGAGAACCGGCTCGGTCTCATAGTAGAGCGAGCGCAGGAGCTGCCCCTTCCAGCCGTTCCAGACACCCGGCCCAACGGCGCGAATATCGGCAACTGTCAGAATGAGAAGCAGCTTCAATCGCTCCGGACTCTGCACGATCTTGGCGAAATCCTGTATCGTCTTTGGATCGTTGATATCGCGGCTTTGCGCGATCTGGCTCATGACGAGATGGTATTCGACGAGCCAGGCGACCGTATCGGTTTCCGCCGCGGTCATTCCGAACCGCGGGCAAAGCAGGCGCGCGATCCTGGCCCCAGCAATTGAATGATCTTCGACCCGTCCCTTGGCGATATCATGGAGAAATAACGCCACGAACAGGGCCCGCCGGTGGCGGATGTTCGGCATGAGCGTCGAGGCAAGCGGGTGTTCGGCGCCACTTTCGCCCCGCGCGATCTCGGCAAGAATGCCAACGGAGCGGATAAGGTGCTCGTCTACCGTGTAGTGATGATACATATTGAACTGCATCATCGAGACGACTTTTCCGAAAGCGGGCACAAACCGGCCGAGCACCCCTGTTTCGTTCATTTTACGCAGCGCGTTTTCCGGATTCTCGCTCTCCGTCAGCAGCTCAAGGAACAAACGGTTGACTTCCGCGTCCCTGCGGAATTCCTGGCTGATCAGCCGCAAAGACGCGCGTACCGCCCGCAAGGCGTCAGGGTGAAATTTCACCTCATGCTTGTCCGCCAGATAGAACAAGCGCATCAAATTGACGGGATCGTTTTGGAAGACTTCGCGATCGGCAATCGTAATACGGCCGTTTTCAATCCGGAAGGCTTCGAACTCCGTCTCCTTCGAACGGCTCGACCATGGCAATTTGTCAAGCAGCTTGTTTAATCGCGGCGCCGATTTGAGCTGCTTCATCTCAAGCGCGGAACAGACGATTCTTGTGAGATCGCCGACATCCTTGGCGACGAGGAAATAATGCTTCATGAAGCGCTCGACGGCGCGAAGCCCGGTGCGCGAACTATAGCCAAGACGCTCGGCCATCGTCTGTTGAACGTCGAAGCTCAGCCGTTCTTCGGCCCTGCCGGTCAAAAAATGCAGGTGGCAGCGAACGGTCCAGAGAAAATCCTCACACCGGCGAAAAGTGTGATATTCGTCAGTCGAAAATA
>CAYWBS010000855.1:0-1523 GCA_964456215.1 uncultured Hyphomicrobiaceae bacterium | reverse complement strand
GGCCGATGTCGGCGCGATGTCCTTGATCTTGAGATCGAAATATCTATTGAGGATCACTGCCCGCAAGCCATCCGTCGAGGCTATCGCCGCCAGCCGCTTTCTTGCCGCCGGCTTGATGCCGAGCGCCTTTGCGACCAGATAAACGGACAGGATTTCGTTCCAATTCCGGCTCGGCAGGCTGGAAAGGCCAAGAGTGCCTACTGCGGCACGCTTTCCCTTTTTCGTGATCGCCAGCCGCCCTTTCTGCGTCGCCGAAATCGCGCCGGCCGCCGTCAAAGTCTGCAAATGCGCGCCAAGCCGGCTGCTGCTCTCGTCCCGGCTCAATCGAGGGCGGAGTAGCTCGAAAATTTCCGATTCAAGATCGGCCCGCGCACAACCCCGCTTCCCGGCACAAGCGATACGTAATGCGACGATTTGCGGAAAATCCGCCGTCTCATGCCTCATCGCTGCCATTATTGCCTCCTCCAACCCGTCCGTTACACGCAATCCGCCGTGCTCGGATCGTCGCGCCAGATGGAATGCGGGCCTTTCCTGAGCGGACAAGCGCATCCAGGCCGTCCCTGAAACCGAACGATTCCGGGCGCAATGACAATTCCGGAAGGATGATGCCGCATCTTCCGGTTCCCACACCGGCCCGCAGGCCGCTTTGCCAAAATCGTGGCGAAATTCGCGAATGATTCGCGTCGTTGTCGTTAGGCGTAATTGACGTCGGGGCTCAAGGCAAGACTTCGCCGTCTCACTCTTTCCATATTTTGGCGCAAATCCCGCAAAGTGAGGCAGCAAAATCACTCCGGCCTGCGCCGAAGCCGCTAAAACTGCGGAAAATATAATTAATTCAGGTAATAAGGTTTTAGCCGAGGCGCCAAATCCTCATCCGCGACTTCCATGGCAAGCTTTTGCAAGTCAGAGAGTTGCAGGACGATATCGGTGAGCGCCGGGCACAAATGCTCCATAACCGGATCATTTTGCAGCTGTGCCGCGACGGTTCGCAAAAGCAGCAATATCTCACCCACTGACAACTTGTCGTCTTCAAAGCGAACGATCACCCGACCAAACCCTTGCGACATAGCGACACCCCTTCGCTCCAACTCGAATACAATACAGCCGTCCGGAAATCCCGCCGAATTGAAGGCCCATGAGCTAACGGACCCGGGAATACAGAGCTGCAATACGTCCAACGCAAACACGCAACACTATAATTGCCGCACTTTTGTGACAGGCTCGCCATTTCGCCTTTTCACCCACAACCACGGGCCAAATCATTTCAAGGCGCCGGTGAGCCGATGGGTTTGAATAGCAAAAGATTGCACATATTTCGTCAAAATAAAGTCACTATTTTTGTGCCCACATAGAGGTAGCGAACGTCCAAAACGAAGAGAATTGGGCCGCAGGGATCAATCGATCCCCAGATCGCTCGGGGGAGGTAGCAAATAAAGATGAATGTCTAACCAGCCGAATAACGAATGAACGCCGGAATGGTTGGCTGATTAGCACAATTCAACAAGAGAAAAGCGGTTCTGTAC
>CAYWBS010000854.1:0-1529 GCA_964456215.1 uncultured Hyphomicrobiaceae bacterium | reverse complement strand
TAAATGCCTTCGTGTCGTCTTGACCTTGATTGGTTCCGGCATCGGTGCAGAGCGGAGGTCATTGGGTAGCCGACTGATCCCGCCGGGCAGCGCTCAGGCGAGCAGAAGATCATTTGAGGGAGGAAGTGCCTACTAGAGAATCTTCTGAACTCAGCATCGACTAGTAACTAGGGCGCACAAGGGACTCGAACCTTCGACCCGCTGATTAAATAGCTCTTCGTGAGGCTCGTCTCGCACTGGATTTGTCGACGCGAAAGCAGACAACTCCGGAGCAGCCCCATTGCTTAAGGCAAACGAGGAAACTTGCTAAAGTCCGGAGAACGCCGCTCCAAGAAGGCGTTCTGCCCTTCTTTTGCTTCTTCCGACATATAGTACAAAAGCGTGGCGTTACCGGCCAGATCCATCAAGCCGATCTGGCCGTCGCAATCGGCGTTCAACGCCGCCTTCAAACAGCGAATGGCCATCGGCGAATGCTGCAGGATTTCACGGGCCCATTGCAGGGTCTCGCGCTCCAAATTGGCGAGCGGCACCACTTGGTTCACCAGCCCCATTTCCAGGGCCTGACTGGCGTCGTACTGACGGCAGAGATACCAAATTTCACGGGCTTTCTTCTGCCCAACGATGCGAGCCAGATAACTGCTGCCCAATCCGCCGTCGAAAGAACCCACCTTGGGACCAGTCTGCCCGAAACGGGCGTTGTTGGCGGCGATGGTGATATCGCACACAACATGCAAAACATGACCGCCACCGATGGCGTAACCCGCCACCATGGCGATGACGGGTTTGGGAAGGGCGCGAATCTGCCTTTGCACGTCCAAAATATTCAAGCGGGGGACGCCGTCTTCACCGATATATCCGGCATGGCCGCGCACTTTTTGGTCGTCGCCGGAGCAAAAGGCATCGGGGCCTTGTCCCGTCAGGATGACGACGCCGATCTTGGAATTCTCACGGCAAATTTCGAACGCATCATGCAATTCTACGACGGTCTGCGGGCGAAAGGCATTGCGCACTTCAGGCCGGTTGATGGTGATCTTAGCGATGCCGTCTTCCACGCGCTCAAAAAGAAGATCTTGATACGTTTTTATCGGGATCCATGTTTCCATGTTGTCGGCACTCCTCAATCTATCCGATCGGCGGAGTGCAAGGTTCTGACGATCGGGTCTGACTAGTCTTTAGACAAAAAGCCGAAGCATCTGGTCTCGCATTACGTGAACCGCCTCGGCAACAGCCCAAACATTGATTCGCGGCTCCAGACACTCGATGCCGCTTCCAAGAATGGCTCGCACGTCGGCGAGTGATGATCTTTCGCTCAACCAAAAGCTCGAGTAGGTGCGAGCCTAACTTTCAGCAACGGCTCGTACAAGTCTCTCAAACTTTCGTAATCTGGGCCCGCGAGCACCTGCCGTGCAGCATGTGTCTAGCTTCGACTGCATGTCCGCTTTGGGTCATTAGCGGACATTAAAGCACGACGGAAGGTGCGAGGCGGCGGGTAGCATGCCCAAGATTGCCTAAAAATGGCGCTGCCCGTT
>CAYWBS010000853.1:0-1532 GCA_964456215.1 uncultured Hyphomicrobiaceae bacterium | reverse complement strand
TCTCCGTGCGAGTAAAATAGGGGCGCGGCCACTCTTAACACCTGACGCCGAAATCGTTCACTATGGCGGCGCCTCAGAAGCGACGCACGCGAATAAGATTGTGAAACTTTTTGCGGGGAAAATGACCCTGGCAATTAAGCATTGGCCGCCGGTCAAACGGAATATCGCGGTTTTTTTGTTCCGCGTGATCGTGATGGGCAGGGTCCTTGGATTTTCGCTTTTCTCGAGGATATGTCAGTTGCTGGGCGGCAATGAAATGGTTGCCAGATACAAATCGCGCGCTCAAGAATGGAAGGAAGTCCGAGATAGGAGCCCGGAGTGGGTTAATGGCTACCCGGCGTATCACAGGATTCCGCCGGCAGGATGCGAAAGACGGTCGTCCTCGCAAACTGCTTAACCCCTATTCCAATCCTTGTTGCCGCTTACCAGATTGCCATCAAAAAGTCGCGAAAACATCCGCCAAACTCGGTAAGGGCGAATAAGGACGAGGCATCGAAGCGCCAATCCCTTATCGCGAAATGCCGGCACACGGGGCGAGGTTAGGATACGTCGAATTTCAAACATCGGTGACACCGCGACGGCCAGAGCGTAAATGATCCACCGCAACCGCCAGAACGGTCTTTTCCTGTATTCCTCAAAGCTGTGATCGATGTGCCGGTCCCATTTGACGCACAGCTCGGCAAAGTTCTTGCGTGCCGGATGATAGACGATCATGCCGGGAACGTAGGCGGTTGAAAGACCGGCTTTTTGCGCGCGCCTACCCCAATCCCAATCCTCGGCGAGGTGAATGCCGGCAAATGGCCCGACTTTCTCAAAACACGCCCGCCGCATGGCGAGATTTCCGGTGCCCGAATACCCTTGCTTCTCGATGTATTCCTGCTGGCGATAAGCGAAAATGCTCTCATAGGCTTCGAGCATCGTGAGCTTTTTCGGATCCGCGACGGCGATTTGCACGTCGCCGCCGATGATCTGGTGCCCGCTTCCCGCGCAGAACGCTTCTCCGATTGCCGCAATCCAGCCGGGATCGGCAATACAGTCAGAATCGATGAAAGCAAGGATCGCTGCGCTTGAGACAGCGATTCCCTTGTTTCGGGCAGGTCCTGGCCCAGGCGTATCCTCGTGCGCCAGCCGGACCCCATCGAATGACTTGCATGTTTCGTTCGGCGCCGTCCTTGAGCCATTGTCGACGACAATAATCTCCAAGGGATGGCCGGCGTTGGTTTGCGTGTGAAGAGAAGCAAGACAGCGCCGCAGGGGGCCTTCCTGGTTAAGGTGCGGAATGATGATGCTGATAAGCTCTTGCTGCGAAGTCACGGGTTCTCCTGTTGCCTACCGGACACCCTAGGTGGGTCTAATTGATAAAAACCGAGATTATCCACAACTAAAACGCGGGATAAGCATCCAATTATATTGTCAATCTGCGAAGATATTCACCGCAAGTTCCGCCAATATTGTTGGAGGATCGGGAGTTCACCGACCATAATATGCCGTTGCTGTACAAACGGCCATGGAACGGTTTGGTCCGCCTAAGA
>CAYWBS010000852.1:0-1545 GCA_964456215.1 uncultured Hyphomicrobiaceae bacterium | reverse complement strand
GGCCTGTCCGCCATCAAATGTCTTCTCCTCGGTATATGCTCCGATGCGCCAATTTGCCGCCTCAGATCTCTAGACATTGGCGGTCAACGATGCCACAAGTTCGCCAAAGATGCATCATTTGCGGCGCCTCGGAGCTGGGTCCGTTGACTCGGAGATTTCCATCCCGCTTTATTTGTCGCTCACGGAGCACAGGACGTGGGACCGCGGACGGTTGCTGGAACGCTTTTTTGGCGCCGCCGCTGCGAAGAATTGCGGTAAGTCGCGGCGATTTGGCATGAAGGACCATGAGTCACGAAGGAGGCAAATTTGGCTTCTGAAACCGATGATACCAACCGGCGCGATTTTCTGATGATCGCCGCAGGATCCTTTGCCGCTGTCGGCGGGGCGGCCGCCCTATGGCCGATGATCGACCAGATGAATCCGGACGCCTCGACCCTGTCGCTGGGGTACGTCGAGGTTGACCTAGCTCCGGTCGCGGAGGGGCAGGCGATCACGGTTGTTTGGCGCGGCAAGCCTATTTTTATACGCAATCGCACCAAAAAAGAGATCGAGGAGGCCAAGGCGGTAAGTGTCGATGACCTTCCCGATCCCGAAGCGCGAAATGCAGCACTCGCCGTCGACGCCCCGGCCACCGACCAGAACCGCACCAAGGAAGGCAAGGAGAACTGGCTCGTGATGATCGGCATCTGCACGCATTTGGGATGCATTCCGAAGGGGCAACGTATCAGCGACCCAAAAGGCGAATACGGCGGTTGGTTCTGCCCGTGCCACGGCTCTCAATTTGATACGGCCGGCCGTATCCGCAAAGGGCCCGCGCCCAGAAATCTCGGCGTGCCGCTCTATAGCTTCGTGTCAGACACAAAGATCAAGATCGGCTAGAGGGCGCGGCAAATGGCACATGAATCGACGTATGAGCCGAAATCGGGCTTCGAGAAATGGATCGACGAGCGTCTGCCGATCATTCGCATGTCTGCGGAATTCAGTTCCTTTCCGACGCCCCGCAACCTCAACTATTTCTGGACGTTTGGCGGTATCTTGACCTTTTGCCTGATGGTTCAGATTGTCACCGGCATCGTGCTGGCAATGCACTATACCGCGCATGTCGATTACGCCTTCGATAGCGTCCAGCACATTAAGCGCGACGTCAATTTCGGCTGGCTGCTGCAAGCCATCCATATGGTTGGTGGGTCAATGTTCTTCTTCGCCGTTTACGTGCATGTTTTTCGGGGCCTCTATTATGGCTCCTACAAGGCGCCGCGTGAAATCCTCTGGATGCTGGGTGTTGTCATCTTGCTGTTGATGATGGCGACCGCCTTTATGGGCTACGTCCTGCCGTGGGGGCAGATGAGCTTTTGGGCGGCGACCGTGATCACAAATCTGTTCTCGGCGGTGCCCCTATTCGGTGAATCCATAGTGCAGTGGTTGTGGGGCGGATTTGCCGTCGGCAACCCGACGCTCAACCGTTTCTATGCCCTCCACTACCTGTTGCCGTTTCTGATTTTTGGCGTTGTCATTCTCCATATCTGGGCGCTGCATGTGACGGGC
>CAYWBS010000851.1:0-1549 GCA_964456215.1 uncultured Hyphomicrobiaceae bacterium | reverse complement strand
ATTGTTCTCGCCCTTGTCGCTTTTCTCATAAAATACTGGCCGCGGCGCATCGTTCACGTCGTCATCCTTGGCCACCTGGCTGCCCGCAACGGCACCCGCGCTCTCGGACGCATGTTTTACCGATGGCCGTGGAGCCTCCGGAGAGGAAGAGGCGTTTGGCGTCTCCGTTCCGAAGATCCCGAGCATGGCCCTATCGACATTGTTATCGCGCAGGACGAACTGCGCCGGGCCCGAAAGGGTCTGATCGTCGGGCAGGACCCCTCCTGCGACCGCCGCGTCGTTGCCGATGGAATCGCCGAACAACACGCGCGGTTCGTTCCCCTGGGCGATGGCCTTGGTGTGGCCGACCTCCATTCCGAAACCGGCACGGCGGTGGATGAACGGCCCGTGGATCCGAACGACAGTCCGGCGCCGCTCGCCCCAGGCGCGCAGCTTCGGCTCGGCAACTTGACGTTTCGCGTCGAGCGACGATGAGAATGCCGGTCACACCCCAGCGAACTAGCTTGATCCGCACGTTTTTGCTGAGCTCAGATGGCGCACAGTAAAACGTGATATCTGTGATCGCGATCTGACGAATGGCTTCCGCCATCGGCATCCCATGCGACGTCAGAACGTCAGCCTGACGAAGCTTGGTGTGCCTGAGCCCGCTTTTTATGCCACTTACGAAGTTAGTCGGTTCTGCGGTCTATCACCGGTCACGGATGTCCGCTAATGGCCCTAGGCAGCGGTGGCGGGTGATGAGGATCAACGGAGAGTCTTGAGGTATAGGCGGACCAGTTGTGCTCTCGCTGAGACTTACCGCCCATGACCCAAAGCGGCCTCTAGCTGGTCTTACGATCCGCCAACCGGCATGCTGCATTGGCCGCCGCCGAGGCGTAGGAACTGTCGCCGTGGATGAGAATCATGGAAATGCACCCTTCGATCAACAGCGCGGCGTGCCGCGCCAATTCCTTCGGGTCTCGTGCGCCTAGCCGTGCAAGCTCTTCCTCAAGCCAAGTCTCAACGGCGAGCTTGTGCTGGTGAGCGGCGAGGCGCGCTGGATGGCCCGGCATGTCTGCCAATTCCATCGTCAGGCGAGTGAAGCCCGAACCAAGCCATCTCGGTGCAGATGCCCAGCGTTCAAGCTGATTAAATAAGGCTGCCAGATAGTCTGAGGGGTTTTTGGCGGACGTGCTTGCCCAGCCCTGAATGCGCGCCAGCGCCAAGAGGTGGTGGTGATGGAGTACAGCCGCTACCAAGGCATCCTTGCTGTCAAAGTGGTAGTAGAGCGTCCGCTTCGTCACGCCAGCCGCGTGCGCGATAGCGTCCATGCTGACGCGCGCAAATCCTTCTTTGTACAGCAGCGCATATGCCGCTGAGAGGATACGGTCAATAGTGTTTTGCGACGAACGAGGCATGGGATCATATTATACTCACTAGTGAATTTCACGGTCCGGATTCTTCACGCACAATGTGGCCGAGTTGTTCACACGAGAGGGACCTACCAATGTTCGATCACGCCCCCACTATAAAGGATATTAGAGCCCGTGCGGTGGACGCCCCGCTGGCA
>CAYWBS010000850.1:0-1550 GCA_964456215.1 uncultured Hyphomicrobiaceae bacterium | reverse complement strand
CGACGCTCGCGGCCAGCGCGTTGTCCTGGATGAATTGCCGGCGCGGCTCGACCAGGTCGCCCATGAGCTGGTCGAACGGCACATTGGCCTGTTCACGACAGCAAGCCAGGCATCAATCGGACATTGGGAATTGCAGCGACCCGATCTCTCGTCTTTTGAAGAATTTCCCGGTCGCTCCTTGGCAAAGTGGGCAGATCACCATCTTTGAAATATCCGAGCGCCCTCAGTGGCAGGGCAGGGTCCTTTCCGAACATGACACTGAACGCGCCTAAGCCTTTCTCCAAAGAAATCCCGGCCGTAAGCATGGCCGCAATATCGCGGTAATCCTTCGCTTCGGCGCGATCGAGAATGGTTTTCAATTTCGTCGCCATCAAGTCGTCCAGTGACGCGACCAGGAGAACGCCGTCAGTCGTTTTCAGCGGCGCATTAACGTGCCCGATTTCCATCGTGCCGAAGATCGAAATGCGAACCGGACCAAACGTGGTCCTGGCGGAGATCACAAGTGTATGCGGGCCCTCCTGGAGGGTCTGCGCCTCGCGCATGAAATCGAACGATGCTTGGAGCTGTGTCTTGTCGAGCGGCGCCGCGCTGAAAAAATCGAAATCGATGGATTGACGGTGGCCGAGATGGAGTGCGACCGCGGTGCCTCCATACAATACGAAAGACAGAGTGGAAGCAGGGGCGAGATGCGGCCAAATGTCTCTTTGAGCCGGCGGCAAGATTGCCGTTTTTGGCTCAAAGTGCTGCGGCATATAGCGATCTCCGCGGAGGCTCCTCGGCTATCGCCTGCCGGGTCGAAAGCTCCAGGCGGCCGCGCCAGAGTTCCCACGATCGGTCACTGAGCCAGCCGGGTTCGGCCCGACGCATGACTTCAACGAGATGTTGCGGACCGACGACGATTTCAAGCCGCCGAATATCGGCAAAGGACGCCTGGTCCATCGCTTGTGCGAGAATGCGAATCTCGGAGCGGGGCTGTAGGTCGACCGGCTCCCACCAGAAATATTTGCGCTCCATCTCGGCGACGAAGTCAGACGGGATGGAACTTTCCAACGATGCGCTCATAGACTAAGAATCCGCCAGTTATACGTCGACGCTCGCGGCCAGCGCGTTGTCCTGGATGAATTGCCGGCGCGGCTCGACCAGGTCGCCCATGAGCTGGTCGAACAGCACATTGGCCTCATCGACTTCCTTGACGCGCACCTGTAGCAGCGAGCGCGCGTCGACGTCGAGCGTGGTCTCCCACAATTGCTCGGGGTTCATCTCGCCCAACCCCTTGTAGCGCTGCATGGAAATGCCCTTGCGGCCGGCGGCCATCACCGCGTCGATCAGGCTGACCGGGCCGTAGATCGAGGTCATCTCGTCCTTGCGCCGCAGCACCGCCGGCGGAGTCGGGCGAGGGAAGGCAGCCTGCAACGCTGGGGCAAATTCGTCGAGTTTGCGCGCGTCGGCCGAGCCGAGCAGCGCCTGATCGATCACCGCTGCTTCCTTCACGCCGCGCACAGTGCGCGAGAAGGTGAACCCCTTGTCCTCGCTGAACTCACCCTGCCAGC
>CAYWBS010000849.1:0-1558 GCA_964456215.1 uncultured Hyphomicrobiaceae bacterium | reverse complement strand
GGCCTGCCGGTCATCCTTTCCAACTGCTCCAACAATTACGGGCCGTACCATTTTCCCGAAAAGCTCATTCCGCTGATGATCTTGAACTGCCTCGACGAAAAACCATTGCCCGTTTATGGCGATGGATCCAACGTGCGCGACTGGCTCTATGTCGACGATCACGCGCGGGCGCTGACGCTCATCGTGACCAAGGGAAAAGCTGGAGAGAGATACAATGTCGGCGGCGGATGTGAGCGCTCAAACCTGCAGGTCGTCGAGGCGATCTGCGACATGGTGGATGCTCTAAAACCGGGAAACCGGGGAAGGGGGCGCCGTAGTCTCATAACTTTTGTCGAAGACCGGCCGGGCCATGATCTGCGCTATGCCATTGACGCCGCCAAGATCGAAAACGCGCTGGGCTGGAGGGCGGAAGAAACCTTCGAAACCGGACTTGAAAAGACCGTCCGCTGGTACCTCGAAAACAGGAACTGGTGGCAGCCGCTGCGTGTCGGGCGCTATGGCGGCGAGCGGCTCGGCCAGGTGGCGCGATGAACCGGAAGACGCCATGCGATTGCTGGTGACCGGTGCGCGGGGGCAGCTCGCCCATAGCCTGGCTGATTTGAACGGCACGGAGCCCGGGCTGGAGGTCATTGCGGCAGGGCGGCCGAAATTAGATCTGCTCAGTTCAGACTCCATTGAAAGTGTCATCGCCGAGGCAAAGCCCGAATGCGTCGTCAACGCCGCCGCCTACACAGCCGTCGACAAGGCGGAAGAAGAAGAAGACCTTGCTTACGCCGTCAATGCGACCGGGGCGGGGGAGGTGGCGCGTCTGTCGCGTCAGGCGGGAGTTCCCATCGTTCATGTCTCCACCGATTATGTGTTCGCCGGCACAAAGCAGGGCGCTTATGTGGAGGAGGACGCTGTCGGGCCGATATCGGCATATGGGCGCACGAAGCTTGCCGGTGAAAAACGAGTCATGGACGAAAACGCGGACCATGTAATTTTGCGCACCTCATGGCTCTTTAGCCGATACGGCAACAATTTTGTCACCACTATGCTGCGGCTCGCCAAAGAACGTGATTGCCTTTCGGTCGTCGATGATCAGCGCGGCACCCCTACCCATGCGGGCGAGCTTGCCAAGGCTTGCGTCGCGATAGCGCGGCGCTTGGTGGGAGAGCCGGATAGCGCCGCGCTCAGAGGCGTTTTTCATTATGCCGCCGCTGAAGCAATGAGCTGGGCGGTGTTCGCCGAACGCATCATGGCGGCTTCAAGAGCGGCCGGAGGTCCGGCGGCGCGGATCGAGCCGATCCCGTCGTCGCAATATCCGACAGCCGCGAAGCGGCCGAAAAACTCTGAGCTGGATTGTACGAAAGGCCAGCGCGTATACGGTTTTGCGCTTGCCAGGCTTGATATGGTCCTGCCCAAGATCGCATGTGAATGGCGCGACTGAGATGGCTGGCATTGAAAGGACACCGCCGAGCGACCGGGGACGGAGCGTCCTTATCATCGTCGAAAATCTCCCCGTCCCATTTGACAGGCGCGTGTGGCAGGAAGCGAAAACCCTTCAAGATGCGGGGTA
>CAYWBS010000848.1:0-1560 GCA_964456215.1 uncultured Hyphomicrobiaceae bacterium | reverse complement strand
GCATCGATCGGTCATGAAGCTGCGGGACGGACATTGGGACTTCTCGGTTTGGGCGCGATTGCCCAGGCCGTCTCCAAACGTGCGGCGGTCCTTGGTCTGAACATGCTCGCCTTTGATCCCTATCTGCCGCACACCGACCCGGCGTGGGACACAGTTCAAAACGTTGACTTTCAGACATTGTTGGACGCCAGTGACATTGTCAGCGTTCACACGCCCCTGACCCAGCAGACGCGCGACCTCATTGACGGCAGCGCCATCGCCAGGATGCGGCGCGGCGCCTTGTTGATCGATACGGCGCGCGGCGGCATCGTCGATGAGGACGCGGCCATCGTGGCGCTGAAGTCCGGGCATCTGGCGGGCGCCGCATTTGATGTCTTCGAGAATGAGCCGGTCGATGCGCAATCAGGCGGCCGATTCTCCAATATTCCAAATCTCATCCTGACGCCGCATATTTCCGGCGTTACCGAAGAGTCTAACCAGCGCGTCGGAGCCGTGGTCGCGGCCAATATTCGACAAGTCCTGATGGCAAATGCATGACCGACACACTCACTCTTTCCGCCGATGAACTGCGGACGCTGATGGAAGCCGCGCTTATGGCCTCCGATGTCCGGACCGATACATCCCGCTCCATCGCCCGCGCCCTGCTGGCTGCTGAAATTGACGGTCATAAAGGCCACGGCCTGTCGCGAATCCCGAGTTACACGGCGCAAGCAAAAAGCAAGAAGATCGACGGTCAGGCCCTGCCCCGCGCCGAAGTGAAACGCCCCGGCGTGCTCAGAATTGATGTCAATTCCGGTTTCGCCTATCCCGCTTTTGACATCGCCTATGAGAAGCTGCCGGAAATGATTGGCGAGACGGGCATCGCATTGGCGGCTTTTTTCAGATCGAGCCATTTTGGCGTGGTCGGTTATCACGTCGAACATCTTGCCAATAAGGGCCTGATCGCCATTGCGCTTGGAAATACGCCCCAGGCGATGCCCCCATGGGGCGGCAAGACCGCGCTATTGGGCACAAACCCGCTCGCCTTCGCGGCGCCGCGCCCCGGCAAGCCGCCGCTCGTCGTCGATCTGGCGCTGACCACGGTCAACCGCGCCGCCATCATCGCGGCCGCCAAGACCGGAGAAGCCATTCCCGAAGGCTGGGCGCTTGACAAGGAGGGCAGGCCAACCACCGATGCCCAGGCGGCAATGGAAGGAACGATGACTCCGGTAGGGGGCGCCAAGGGTGCCGCTCTGGCGCTCATGGTGGAAGTGCTGGCGGCAGTCGCGACCGGGGCGAATTTCGGCACCGAGTCAACTTCCTTTTTCACCGCTGACGGTCCGCCGCCTGGCGTCGGGCAGTTCATGATCGCGTTCGATCCCTTTGCCATACTCCCAAAAGAGCACTATCAACACCGCATGGCGCAACTGCTCGCCATGATCGAAGCCCAAGAGGGTGCGCGGTTGCCGGGAAGCCGGCGTCTCGGACTTCGCCAAAGAGCGGCGGCAAACGGCGTTGACCTGCCTGCCGCGCTCGTCGAAGAGGTTAGGAAAATCGCCGCCGGAGACTAACGGGCGATGC
>CAYWBS010000847.1:0-1566 GCA_964456215.1 uncultured Hyphomicrobiaceae bacterium | reverse complement strand
GGTTGCGCTGGTGGTAACATGGTGATTTGACGGGTCCCGGATCGGGACGGCATCTGAGCAACGACCCCAGGTCTCGCCGAATCGAACATTGCAAACGTGGATATAAACATCCACCATGAATGGTCCTGTGACGAGATTTGCGTGTCTTCTATGGCTACACCGGCGACGCCGGAGGCCATAGAATTCAAAAATAAAAATGGGGCGGCATGGGTTCAAGCCGCCCTAAAAGAGTGGGCAAGTCCCTCCGCTCAACGAGGTAACGCCATGATCATCGAGTCGCCTTTGGATTTGATCTTTCATGATTTGTTCTATCGTTTGAATAATTTTTCCGGAAATCATGACGTGTTTCTCAAGTTGGAGGGTCTTAACGTAACCGGATCTATCAAAATAAAAACGGCAATAGGACTTATTGAAGACTTGGAAGATCGAAATATTATCGAGAAAGAAAAATCGACCATAGTGGAGTCATCGTCTGGCAACCTCGGGCTGGCGCTGAGTTTGGTCTGCGCGGTCAAGGGCTACAAATTCATTTGCGTAACCGACCTGAATGCCAATCGCGCAAACATCCGAGGCATGGAGCTCTACAGGGCCAAGGTCATTATCGTCGAGGAACGCGACGAGACGGGTGGATTCCTGGACAGCCGGTTCGAGGCGATCAACCGGATATTGCGATCGGAACCAAACGCCATCTGGCTGAACCAATATGCCAATCCGGCCAACAAGAACGTTCACGCTGAGAAAACGGCCAATGAGATCGCAAACGAATTCGACAAAGTGGATTGGGTTTTCGTGGGCGCCGGCACCACCGGCACGCTGGGTGGAATATCGGAGCGGCTTCACCAGAAGTTTCCAGCCCTGAAGGTCGTCGCCGTTGATCCGGTAGGCTCGGTCACCTTCGGTCACGCGCCTGGCAAACGAAACATCCCTGGCATCGGCACCAGCCGGCGACCAAAGCTCGCGGACATCGCCAATCCGGACAGGGTCGTGCTGGTGGACGAAGCGACCACCGTCGAATCCTGCCTCGCATTCGTTCGGGATTATCATTTGCTTGTCGGTGGCAGCACCGGATCGGTGCTGGCCGCCATTCAGCAGCTCTCCCCGGAGTTTGCGCCGGGAGACGTGATAGTCGCCATATCCGCGGATCTCGGCGACAAATATCTGGACACGATTTATGACTCTGACTGGGTAGAGAACTTAATCGCTACCGAAGGCAAGATGGTCGCCTAGACATAAACGTCGTGATCGTGGCAGCCGCTCCGACATTTTATGTTGTTCCTGGTGCAGCAGTTGAGGCGGCACTCGACGACAATCGGAGGCAGGTTTTCGAGGCCATAGAGTCGGCGTACCGCCTTCACGCATCGGGCGACGCCATAAATCCCGACAGCTATTTCCTCCGATATCCGGAAAAGCCGAGCGCTCGGATCATCGCCCTGCCGGCGCATCTCGGCGGCACGGTTCAAAAAAGCGGAATCAAATGGATAGCGAGTTTCCCGGAAAACCGGCTTGCCAACCTGGCCAGGGCTTCGGCGGTCCTGATCTTGAATGACGCCGCGACGGGGTATCCAC
>CAYWBS010000846.1:0-1566 GCA_964456215.1 uncultured Hyphomicrobiaceae bacterium | reverse complement strand
CCGAAAGCCACGTATCCTTGCCGATGACGACCCGGTGGCGGTATTCGGCATTGGTGAAAAGTTCTCCGGCCGCCATCCCTACTTTAAGGGCGGTCTCCGATGTCATATTGCTGCCGTTCGCCGGGCCGCGAATGCCATCCGTGCCAAAATACTTCCGAGACATTGCTTTCCCCTTGGAACCGTTTTCGGGTTCGATTACGCTGTCACTCAATCCGCAAACTTCCGAGGCTCTTGGTCTTTCTCGACCGCCGGCCATTACTTGATGGTCCCCAATCGCCGGGGCGCCATTATGCCGTTATTCGGCCGCCGGATATTGTCAAATTCTATGTGCAAATCTTACATGCAAATTTTACACCACGAGAGCGAAATTCCCCAAGTATAACTGTTTTTTGTTCACCGGCCGCCGTTAATGTTAACAGACCGTTGCCCGCCATATTCTCAACGCCTGTCTTGTCTCGGCAACGTCATGGACCCGCAACATTTGGACGCCTTGGGAGAAACCCAGCAGGCCGGCCGATATCGAGCCCGGACCGCGTCTCACCGGGTCCGCCTCACCGCTCAGCGCTCCGATAAAGCGCTTTCGCGAAACGCCAAGGAGTATTGGAACGCCCAGTCCATGGAACAGGGCCAGACTGGCGAGCAGCTCCAGATTGTGGGCGACCGTCTTGCCGAAGCCGATCCCCGGATCGGCGACGATTCTCGATCGTGGAATGCCGGCCGCCCCGGCGGCTGAGATCCGCTCTTCGAGATAGTCGAAAACCTCCAGCACGACGTTGTCGTAAACCGGATCGTCCTGCATGACTTTCGGGTCGCCCTTCGCATGCATCAGCACGACCGGCATATTTGTCTCGACCGCCGCCGCGAGACTATCGGGATCGTAAGACAGCGCTGAAACATCATTGATGATGTCGACGCCGCAGGCCGCCGCCCGGCGCATGACCGCGGGCTTTCGCGTATCGATGGAGGTCAAGGATTTAAGTTCACGGGCATGTTCGAGAACCGGGAGAACGCGGGCCAGCTCTTCCCCCGCCGATACCGGATCGGATCCGGGGCGCGTCGATTCCCCGCCTATGTCGATAATATCCGCCCCCGCCTCCGCGAGCCCGGCGGCGTGTGAAATGGCGGCTTCCGCGTCCGCCAGACGGCCGCCGTCGGAAAAGCTGTCGGGCGTGACATTGACGATGCCCATCAGGCGCGGCTCATCAAAGGCGAGGCCGCAAAGCGGCGGCCGCTTCTCCGTCAACCGCGTCAATTTTCGGCGAACGTCCCCCTCGCTGGAGGCGCGGAGTTCGCTTATGCCGGCGCGCGCCCGCTTCACCCCGGCGGGCGAAACTTCGATCATCTCGACCAGCGAGAACGCGACCGGTCCTCCGGCGAGCCATGCCGCGCGGCCATCGCCAACGGCGTCGCCCGCGCTTTTTCCGTAAAGGAAGCTTGTGGGACGAAGGTAAAGCGTTTCGTTCATCGCTTCTTTTCGGAATTTCGAATGAACTTGGCAAGGTAAGAGCATATTCACTTGAAGTGTGAACATGATTTCGTTTATTGCGCTCACGCCAGGTGGGCCTG
>CAYWBS010000845.1:0-1570 GCA_964456215.1 uncultured Hyphomicrobiaceae bacterium | reverse complement strand
TAAAGGCGCAACGGCGTTGAACCGAGCAAGATCGGCGGCGAACGCAGCTGCCTTTCCGCCCTTGCCCTGGATCTCCGCCACAAGCTCCAAGGCGTTGGCAGAGGAGGTGTGGTAATGGACGCCCACCCGCCAACCCCGATTCGCGAAATCGAGGGCGATGACCCGACCGAGCCGGCGCCCCGCGCCGGTCACGAGCACGGTCCCGGGATCCTCGTCTTGCGCCATGCGGTCTTGTGGAGAACTTTCGCCCGAATCGAATTGCCAAGCGAATTTTTGGCTGCCTGGAGACACTCTAAGTGAGCGCCCCAGCCGGAACAAGGCCGGCCGGAAATCGCTGCAGACGGAGTGCGAGGGGATTCAGCCAACCCAATGAATTGACGGCCTGATGGTTATTAGCCTGAGCTTTAGGCGATTGCCTCCCTTATCAGCAGTCTTCTTGAGTAATCATGCAGCGCTAACGCGAGGCTCAAGCCCAATGTGGCGTCAAAACGCTTGGACCATTGCAGAATAGTCACACCTTCCCGGATGTTTTCGGAAGCGCGAGCTTTTTCATTGCTTCGAGAGTCCGTCGGCATATTGTGACACAGAAATCAGGGGATCTCGCACCGCAAACCAAAGAAGATTTGGGGGCAGAGAGGCATCCTGAGGCTGGGAATTTCGCAGGGGACAGCGACAAATCAGGAGACTGAAAAATGACTCGCAGGGAAGTGGGGATCATCAAATCATGCGTTCTGGGTACGGCGTTCGCCACGTGCTTGGCCGTTCCGGCGCACGCAGACAACAAGCTGGCGCTCTCGGCGACGGCGGCTTTCACCACCGACTACGTGTTCCGTGGCATCTCGCAAACGAACGAGAATCTGGCGGTGCAGCCTGAGTTCGATCTGACCTATGGCATCTTCTATGCCGGCATCTGGGGTTCCAATCTCGATTTCGGCGGCAACGGGTTCGGCGGCGACATCGCCAATATCGAGATCGACTACTATGCCGGCATCACCCCGATGTGGAAGGGCATCACCTTCAATATCGGTGGCATCTACTACACCTATCCGGGCGCCTTCGATCCGGCTGGCGAGTTCGATTATTTCGAGCTCAAGACCGGGGCGTCCTACACCTTCTTCGACAAGCTGACTCTCGGTATCACCAACTACTGGTCGCCGGAGAATTTCGGCGACACGGGGCACAACGACGTGCTGGAGGTTGGACTTGCCTACGCCTTCGCCGGCAAGCTGTTCAACTTCTTCTCGCCGTCGATCAGCGGCTTGTATGGTCATCAATGGGGCCAAGCGGTCGCCGGTGGCTTTGACTACAATTATTGGAACGCGGGCCTAACCCTTGGCTTCATGGACCATTGGTCTGCCGACGTGCGCTACTGGGATACCGACGCTGGAATTAATTGCGGAGATCCAGATCTCTGCGACGCCCGCGTTGTCGGAACCATCAAGGCGACATTCTAGAGCTTCATAACTTTCCCCAAAAAGCACTTCCCACCTCAAAGGGCGCCGTTTCCGGCGCCCTTTTTGTGTCGCGCGCGATTTGCAACGGAGCCATGACCTAGCAACCGCGGGCGAGA
>CAYWBS010000844.1:0-1576 GCA_964456215.1 uncultured Hyphomicrobiaceae bacterium | reverse complement strand
CTGGCTGAAGGACACCGGCCGCGTCACCTATGTGGCCGTGACCGACAACGAAGCGCTTGAAGCCTTTCAACTTTGTACCCGCCTCGAAGGCATCATTCCGGCGCTTGAGCCCGCCCATGCCCTCGCGCACGTCATGAAGCTTGCCCCTTCCTTGCCGAGCACGAATTTGCTTGTCATGAATTTGTGCGGACGTGGTGACAAGGATGTGTTTGCCGTCGCAGAGCATTTGGGAACCAAGATATGAGTGAGCCGGAACGGAAATTGCCGCGTACGCGGATCGATCGTTGCTTCGAAGATCTGAGAAAACAAAACCGCAAGGCGCTCGTCACGTTTGTCACCGCCGGCGATCCCGACTATCACACATCGCTGTCGCTCATCAGACGGCTTCCGGCGGCCGGCGCCGATATTATTGAGCTCGGCATGCCGTTTTCCGACCCGATGGCCGATGGTCCGGCAATCCAGGCTTCTTCGCAGCGGGCGCTGCGAGGCGGACAGACGTTGCGCAATACGCTGGATATGGTTTCCGCGTTCCGCAAAGACAATTATATGACGCCCATCGTCCTTATGGGGTACTACAATCCGATCTACGTCTATCCGGCAAAAATATTCCTGAAGGATGCGGCGGCCGCGGGCGTCGACGGGCTGATTGTCGTCGATCTCCCGCCGGAGGCGGATGACGAATTGTGCCTGCCGGCGCTCGACGAGGGGATCAGTTTCATCCGCCTCGCCACGCCGACAACCGATGACCGGCGCCTGCCCGCCGTTCTCACCAACACAAGCGGGTTCGTATACTATGTCTCCATTGCCGGGATTACCGGTACCAAGGCGCCCAATGTCGAGGCTGTTAAGCGTCAGGTTGACCGGATCAAGGCCAAGACTCCCTTGCCTGTCGCAGTCGGTTTTGGTGTAAAAACAAAGGAACAAGCGCGTTCGATCGCTGCCTGCGCGGACGGCGTTGTCGTGGGGTCGGCCCTGGTTACGACAATCGCCGAGAGCCTCGATGACCACGGCAAGGCGACGGACAAGACATTAATTAACGTAACGAGCCTGGTTAAGAGCCTCTCGGAAGGCATACATGACAGTGAGGCGCGCCAGGACCCGGTGCTTAGGGCGGAAAGGCCGCTCATTTGAACTACTTTGGAAAGGGCTTTAACTTTGAACTGGATCAATAATGTCGTCCGTCCGAAGATTCGCGGCATCTGGCGCAAACGCGAAATTCCAGACAATCTATGGATCAAATGTCCGGAAACCGGGCAGATGGTTTTCCACAAGGATCTGGAAGCCAATCAGTTCGTTGTTCCGGGCTCCGGCTACCATATGCGGATGGACGCGCGGTCGAGACTGAAATCGATCTTCGACGGCGGTGAATTTGAAACCCTTGCCTGTCCGCAGGCTCCAGAGGACCCGTTGAAGTTCCGCGACGAACGGCGATACTCCGACCGCTTGAAGGATGCCCGAACCAAAACGGAACTCGAAGATGCCGTTTTGATTGGGACCGGAACGCTTGACGGGATGAAGCTCGTCGCCGCCGTCCAGGATTTCTCTTTTATGGGCGGTTCACTCGGCATGGCGGCCG
>CAYWBS010000843.1:0-1580 GCA_964456215.1 uncultured Hyphomicrobiaceae bacterium | reverse complement strand
GTCCTTGGGGACACGATGACGAGCATGAGATGCTCACAAGCGACGAGAGGCCCGCCCCCTCCGCCGAGACCTTCCGTACCGCTCCGGAGGAGTGCGTGTTCATTTATAACGCGAACAACAATCGCTTTCACGACAATTGGTTCGAAACTTGCGAAATCGGCATTCACTTCACCGCCGGCTCGGAAGGAAATGAGTTTGTTGGCAACGCCTTCATCGGCAATCGCAATCAGGTGAAGTATGTCGGAACGCGATTTCTCGACTAGTCGAAGGACGGGCGCGGTAACTATTGGAGTGATAATCCAGGGTTCGATCTCAATGGCGATGGCATCGCCAATACTGCCTATCGTCCCAACGATCTTGTCGACAAGGTGCTGTGGATCGCGCCAGAGGCGAAGGTCCTCACGAACAGTCCGGCTGTACAAATCATCCGCTGGGCGCAGTCTCAATTCCCGGCCCTGTTGCCCGGCGGCGTCATCGATAGCCACCCGCTCACCGTCCCGCCGAAAAAACGAGTGCTCAAGGCCCGGAACACCTCATGAAATGGGCCATCGCGGCCGATAAGGTTTCCAAACAGTTCGGTCAGTTGAAGGCCTTGCAAGAGGTCTCGTTCGCCTTGCCGCCGGGAGAATTGGTTGCGCTTGCCGGTCCTAACGGCGCAGGCAAGACCACGCTCCTGAAGCTCATTCTCGGATTGCTTAGACCAAGCGGGGGGACAATCGAGATTCTCGGCGAGGATCCAGCCATAGGCTCGCTAGCGGCCCGGCGCCAGCTGGGATATCTGCCGGAGAATGTCGCTTTCAATGACGGATTGACCGGCCGCGAGACGCTTATGTTCTACGCGCGATTGAAAAGGCAGCATGCTGATGCTGCGCTCGCTCTGCTTGAGCGGGTTGGGTTGACCGCAGCTGCCAGACGCCGCGTGGCCACCTATTCCAAGGGCATGCGTCAGCGCCTAGGGCTGGCGCAGGCACTCCTCGGCAGTCCGCGCGCACTCTTGCTCGATGAGCCGACAACCGGTCTTGATCCGGCTTTCCGACAGCAATTTTACGCCCTGTTGCGAGAGCTGCGGGATCGTGGCGCAACAGTCCTTCTGTCGTCGCACGCTTTGACGGAGCTAGAGGGACGCGCCGACCGGATTATCATCATGAAGGAGGGAATCATCGTCGCAAACTCTACACTCGGCGAATTGCGGCGAATGGCACAATTGCCGAGTCGCGTCGTTCTGACTATGGCCGACGCTATGTCGGTCGAAGCCGCGGCGCAGCTTGCGCCTACGGCGTCAATGCGCCGGATCAAACCCCATGTCCTGGAATTCCTCTGTTCGGAACGAGACAAAATGGATTTCGTCAGGCGCATCGTTGCGCAAAATACTGCTATAGACGATCTGGAGGTGATACCGCCAGCACTTGACGAGCTCTATGCTCACTTCCTCGGTCCCCACGCGGAGGCCTAGTGAATAGTGTTTTCATCATCGCTGGCCGAGAAATCCTCCTCGGCATACGAAATCGCTGGGTTCTTGCAGCGACCTTGATTCTCGCGGCTTTATCCTTAAGCTTGGTCGTTCTGGGCAGTGTTCCGAC
>CAYWBS010000842.1:0-1583 GCA_964456215.1 uncultured Hyphomicrobiaceae bacterium | reverse complement strand
AGAGCGATGACATAGGCAATGCCGCAGTCGAGACTGGCCGCAAGCGGCGCCGCGCGGGGTGCATCGAGGATGCCGCCGCCCGCGCCGCCCGAGAAGGCGGTCAGAAACGTCGCATAGCCCTTGCAGAACGGGCATTTCTTATCGGGCTTGGGGTCTTCCGACGCTGGAGGCTGGCCCGGATGGCCGGCATCGGCCGTGTCTTCGTGGCAGATCGGCTCTCCCCCGCCGCCAGCCGCCAGCATCGCCTGCGAGACGATGTGCCCCGGCACCAGCATGGTGTAGAGCGCAATGCCGGCGAGCGCGGCGATCGCCGCGGACCGGCCAATCCGCTTATAGAGAGCCCCCACCCCCATGCCGAGACCATACCGCCGCGGCCCGCAGGCTGAAAGTTCGTTTTTGACATAAGAGGGTCGTAAAAGGCCGCGGCAATTTCCCGGCGTCATCAGTTTGCCGTGAATCTTGCTAGCCTGCGGACCTGTCAGATGAACAGCGAGGACCTTGCGGCTACTTAGACATGCGCGTGCTCGTTCTCATGAATCCCGGGGCGGCGCAGGCCGACGCCGCTTTCGAGGATTTGGCGGCCTGGTTCAACGAGAACTGCGAGGCGACCGTCGTTACGACGCGCTCACGGCATCACCTCAAACAAACCCTCGGCCGCGACGGTCAAGATTTCGATCGCATCGCGATTTGCGGCGGTGACGGGACCGTTTCCGACGCGTTGCCGGAATTGCTTCGCCTCGGAAAACCTTTGGCCGTGCTGCCGGCCGGAACGGCCAACGACTTTGCCAGGTGCCTGGGCGTGCCTGAAGACTGGGCCGGCGCCGCAGGAATCGCCTTGCACGGCCGGACCCACGAGGTTGACGTCGGGCTGGTCAACGACCGGCCTTTCCTCAATGTCGCAAGTGTTGGCGTCGCTGTTCAAGTGAGCCGTGCCCAGTCGAAGGAACTGAAGCGGAGCTTTCGTGTGTTGTCTTATGCAATCGGTCTGTTAAGCGCGGCGCGCCGGTCGCGTCCGTTCCATATCAAACTCCACGTTGATGACGAACCGGTCTGGTCGGGCTTTGTCTATCAGGTCAGCATCGCCAATGGCCGCTTCCATGGCGGAGGCTTGACGGTTGACGAGCAGGCGGTGATCGACGATCAAAAGCTGAATGTCTATTTCGTGCTTCCCGGCACATTTTGGCAGCTTGTCGCGTGCGTCACCCATCTCAAATTCGGTTTCGTCAAGCCGGATGTGTTGCGCCAGCTGAGTGGGCGCCGGGTGACGATCCACACGCGAAAGCCTCGGCTCGTCAATGCCGACGGCGAAATCGGCACTGAAACGCCCGCAAAGTTCTCGCTTCTGCCAAAAGCGCTGACAGTGATGGTACCGCAAGACCTCATGCGCGCCCCAGGTTTGAGCCCGCGCTAGATCCAAGGGCGCCCCGGACTGATCCGGGCGGGCTAAGCCTATCCGATCCACGCGCGGGCGTTTTCGGATTCGGCCAGGGGAAAGACCCGCATGTCGCCGGGCATGATAAAGCTGAAGATCTGCATCGTGTGCTTGATCCAGTCCACATCCGTCACCACCGCCACGCGTTGCC
>CAYWBS010000841.1:0-1590 GCA_964456215.1 uncultured Hyphomicrobiaceae bacterium | reverse complement strand
AAATTACCGGGAAAGCGGACATCGCCATTGAGAAGTCGGTTAAGCGCCGGTGCGCGGACTACTTAACCGCCGAGCCGTCAGGTCCGAGCGTGCCATCAGCGGACATTTAGGAAACATGTTGTGCTGCTTGGAGGGCTTTCCGGATGGAACCGAATCGTTTGCGATATTCCACCGGCGTAATCCCGACCTTGCGACGAAAAAGACGCCGGAAAAAACTCCCATCCTCGTAACTGACCTCATTTGCGATTTTCTCGATCGCTAAGCTGGTCGTCTCCAGGATTTGTTTTGCCTCCTCCAAACGGAGCGTGTGCACATAGTCGATTGGCGCCATTCCCGTGGCCTTGGTAAAGCGGCGTTTAAATGTTCGCTCCGAAAGTCCGCTCATCTCGGCCATACCCGCAACCGGGATAGGGGCCCTGTAATTGTCGGCAAGCCATTCCTGGCATTTGCCCACAACCTGATCCTCAACCTGCCCGCTCCGCGCCAACGATGCGAATGGAAGCTGTTTGGATTTGTTCCAGTCAAGTAGGTACAGTTTCGCCAGCCGCATCGCCTCTTCCTGACCTAGGAAACGAGCGACAATGAAGAGGCCGAGGTCGAACACAGTCGTGCCGCCGCCGGCAGTAATGATCCTCTGGCCCGGTCCTGAAGCGACAACCGCGCGGGAACGGTGCACCTTCACGCCCGGATAGCGATTTTCAAGTGCATCGCAATAGGCCCAATGGGTTGTCGCCTCGCCTCCATCCAGCAATCCCGCTTCTGCAAGCAGCATTGCGCCGGAACAGACAGAGGCAATTGTGACCCCTTGGCCGGCGCAGCTCACAAGCCACTCCATCACTTCGGGATAGCGACCGGAAATATCTTCATCCGGCATCACCAGTACTTCTGGCAGGCAGATAACATCAGGCTTTGGACAGGTTTCGAACGAATAATCCGGCTGTATCCATACGCCATTGGAGGCATGAAACCCCTTCGCGTTCGCCGCAACGACCACGGGCGCGATACTGGAAATGCCCGGCGTACCCTCGATCAACGCCGGCCAGTCACGGCCGGCCGAAGAGAACAGGTCATACATTCCGTAGATCGTCGATGCGGTCGCCGTGGGAACCGAGATCAACGCGATCAACAACTTCTTTTTTTCCCGGCCCATGGCATATATGTCCCGTTCTTGTCCTCGGTCGCCTGATTGACTGACATATTTGACCTGTTCTTGTCCGAAACCACACTAACAAACTATCAGCCCAGCCGCTAACTGATTTGGCTTGATCGCATGATCTGACCCCTGAAAAGGAAAGGAGCGAACAATGCCGACACCAATCGAAATATTGATGGACCCAGTCTCCATTCTGGTCCTGGCTCTATACGGAGGTCTGATGATCTGGGAAGCCGTCGCGGCGGGACGCGTCCTGCCGGAAATCAGCGGTTGGAAGATCCGTGGGCTGACTGCCTTTGTCGTGTTCTTCTACCTTTCGTCCTATCTGCCATTGTGGTGGGACAAATATCTTGCTGCGTACCAGATTTTCAATCTCACCTGGCTGTCCGTCGTCAAATGTTTTGGGACAACCTGCAGTCTGAGCTAAGAGAGTATCT
>CAYWBS010000840.1:0-1590 GCA_964456215.1 uncultured Hyphomicrobiaceae bacterium | reverse complement strand
GGGCTTTTTTATGCGCTGTCTCCTCTCTCCTTTATCGGCGGTTCCGTCGTTCCCAAGGGAGGCCAAAACCCCATCGAAGCGGTGAAGCTCGGGTCAGGCGTCGTTACCGGACCTCATTGGCATAATTTCAGGGAAACCTATCGCGAGCTGATACGCCTTAAGGGGTGCCGCGAAGTGGTGTCGCCGGAGAGCCTGGCGAGCGCTGTCAGGGACCTTTATGGCGATCAGGGCCGGCTGGACGCCATGCTTCTGGGTGCCGAGCAGGCCCTGCTCAATCTGAGCGGTGCGCTGGAGCGGACCTTGTCCGCGCTTGACACAGATTTCGCGCGGGGAAATGAGCCTCGGCATGCTTAATACGCCACCGTCGTGGTGGTATGCGACTAGCGACAACCCGAGTTTCGCGGCCCGTGTTCTTCATCCGATCGGTCTGCTTTACGGCGAAATCGTAAAACTGAGATGGCGGATGCAAACGCCGCATTGCTCTTCCCTTCCCGTTATTTGTATCGGAAACTTTGACGCCGGAGGCGCCGGCAAGACGCCCTTGGCAATTGCGGTAGCCGAATATCTCAAGGTTCACGGCGAGACGCCTTATTTCCTTTCGAGGGGTTACGGCGGGAATCTTTCCGGGCCGCATCTTGTCAACTCCGCGCACGATCGCGTCGCCGATGTCGGCGACGAGCCGCTGTTGCTCGTCCAGCATGCGCCGGTCGTTATCGCCCGCGACCGCAGGGCCGGCGCCGACTTCATTGAAAAGCATGGAGCGAGCGTCATTGTAATGGATGACGGCTTCCAGAACCCTTCGCTCGCAAAGGACATGTCTCTGATCGCAATCGATGCGCAAAGAGGGTTTGGCAACGGCAACATTATTCCCGCCGGACCCTTGCGGGCGCCGGTCGCATTTCAAAAGGACTTGGCGAGTGCGGCCGTGCTGCTTGGCGAGCCCGCCGACCCGGTCAAATCAGCTCTCGCGGACAATCTATCGGGCCTTCCTATTCTGACGGGCAGGATCGCTCCGCGCGGCGACACGCATTGGCTTTCGGACATGCAAGTCATTGCCTATGCCGGCATCGGAAATCCCGAAAAATTTTTTGCGACGCTTCGAGAGCTTGGCGCGGAAATCCTGCACGCTCGGGCATTTCCGGACCATCATGTCTATTCCGAAAGCGATGCCGAACGCCTTTTGGGTCTTGCCGACAAAAGCAATCTCGCTCTTGTCTCGACAGAAAAAGACGCGGTTCGATTGCGCGGTACCAAGGGAACGGTTGGTGCACTTCGAGAAAAGACACGGGTCCTCACGATCGAAATTGCGTTCGACGCGACATCCAGGGAACTGCTCTCGCAGCTCATCACAGACGCCCTTCGATCAAAAAGGTCACGTTAGTTTTTGGATTCTTCAGCCAGCGTCTCCAGATGACGCTTGAGAGCGGCCTCCGGGGTTGCGTAGGCCTCCTGCAAACTGACATTCCAATAGCGCAACTCCGTCAACGGTATTGGGTCTCCCGTCACGGCGCATCTGACGAAATCTCCGGGCACGAGCACATGAAACTCACCACCCGCAAATTTGACCTTTGCTTCGCCCTTGAGGCCGAG
>CAYWBS010000839.1:0-1597 GCA_964456215.1 uncultured Hyphomicrobiaceae bacterium | reverse complement strand
ATCTGCCCGATTTCCGCTTTTGACCCGAAGCGGACAATCGACTTGTCGCGTGATCGTGACTGCTAATCCAGCGTCGACCACCCTGTCCGCGTGCACGGGAGCCTCCACAATGTTCAGCCCCCGCGCGGCGAATGATCATCCGTGGCCGCACCTTGTAACTAAAATAGTTCGAAAACATAATTGTTGACGTGCGAAATCAAGATTGTGAGAACTGCGGAATCGAGGTCCGCATATGCCCCAGTGGAGCTTGCGGCGATTCTTGGGGGGTTGTGGTGTTGATTTGTCATGCAGCGCGCAGAGCGCGCGTTACGGCGATTGCGTTCTTATCCGCGACGCTGCTGCCTAGCCTTGCTTGTGCTGGGAACGATGCGAACTTCGTTCTCTATAACCAGCACACGGAAGAGAAGGGCGAGACGGAGATCAATCTCTATAGCGACTTCGCGCGCGTTGGCGGCAATGAAGACAACTATGTCGCGCAACTGCTCGAAATCGAGCACGGCGTCACAGACACCTGGACAGCCGCCCTCTACCTGGAGGGAGTGAAGATTGAGGATGAGGACTACACCTTCGGCAGCTTCCGCTTCGAGAACCGCGTGCGGCTCTTTCGCGAGGAGACCTTGTTGAACCCGGTGCTCTACGCCGAATACGAGCAGAAGGAGCCCGAGAGCCGCTACATCCGCGCCATCACGGGACGCACCGACGACGAGGAGGAAGAGGAGGAGGAAGGCACAGAGCATGAGCTTGAGACCAAGCTCATCATCGGCCACGACCTTACCGATCGCTTCAACGTGGCGTTCAACTGGATCAACGAAGTCAATTTCGACAACGGCAACTGGGAATTCGGCTACGCCGCGGGCCTCAACTATGTACTGTACCGATCGGCTGGCGGCGAAGAGGCAGAAGAAAAAGCCGAGCATCGAGAGTACGCAGCAAACAGCTGGGATCTGGAAAAACTGACCCTCGGCGTCGAATTCTATGGCGGCCTTGGCGATTCCGTCCTCGGCCTAACGCTCGATCCCGACAAAACGCAGCAATATACCGGCATCAACCTTCTGGCCCAGCTTGAGAACCACCTTCGCTTCGGTGTCGGTGGGGCATTCGGACTGACGCAGGACAGCGAGGATGCCATCCTGCGCCTCGTCGCCGGGTATGAGTTCGAGTGATGGGCAGGCCGCAAAAGCAATTGTAGACGGATCAACAGCGGGTGCTGTTCTGGTTCGCAGATGTCTCAGGGACGTTGGCATAAAAGAAAGGCCGGCGGGTCAGAACTTTGGTCGGACTCCCCGCAACGCCCCAACTAGAATGCCAGCGTCCGCTTCTGGCCGATAGTGTTGAAAAACTATTTTAAGGGATGCAGCTGAGGCCTCAGCGGAAACCGGATTCCTGATGCGCCCTAGCAACCGAACTTGACTCCTGTATTTCCATGGCAGTCGACACGAGATTCTATCCGTTTACGCCTCAACCCCGCTTGATCCGATGTCTGATCGAGTTTTTCAACGAAATCGGCCACAAGCGGACTATCCGACTAGCGCCGCGTCTGAACCGCGCAGAGACGCAGCCGTCCCGGTTATTTCCGGCCCAATGCATTGATCCGGCT
>CAYWBS010000838.1:0-1599 GCA_964456215.1 uncultured Hyphomicrobiaceae bacterium | reverse complement strand
TGTCCGGGTTGTTCCACGGCGTCGCCGCACCGCTCTGCCCATATTCAAGGGCGCGGTATTCGGCCTCGGCCGCCGCCCGGCGGTCCGCTTCGTCGAGGGAGCGTCCAATTTCACTGCCGACGATCCCGCCGATCATGGCGCCGGCGATAGTCGCTGCGACACGCCCGCCTCCCTTGCCAACCTGATTGCCGAGAACGCCGCCGGCGACCGCGCCGATGACCGTTCCGCCTTCCTGCCTGCTTAGCCCGCCGGGCCCGCAGGCCGCCATCGACAAGGATATCAGCGCCAAAATGATATATCGTGACGATCTCATATCGACTCCAAATCTCTTGAGCTATCCGCTGAGCCGGTCAGACAAAGGAGACAAGACTTAGCCCGCAACGCCCCAGTATTCTCTGCCCATTATAGACAGGTTTAGACGAAAGATTCAGGCAAAATTGGGACGATTTCATCATGAACACGGAAGTGTCAGCCGCGCCCGCAGACCTCCCTTGGGCGATCTGTCGAGTTCGAGCCTGCCCTTGTATAGATGCGCGAGTTCGGCAACGATTGACAGGCCCAACCCGGAACCCGGCTTGCTCTCGTCAATGCGCAGGCCCCGCTTGACCGCCTCCGCCCGTTCCATGGCGGCCACGCCCGGGCCGTCGTCATCGACAAGAATGGTCAATGTCTTCTGGCCCGCACCGGCCGATGAAGAGGGCGGAGAGACGGTGATCTCAACCTCGCTCCGCGCCCATTTGCAGGCATTGTCGAGGAGGTTTCCCGTCATTTCTTCCAGATCCTGTTTCTCGCCCCGAAATTTCGTGCCGGCGGCGCAGTTGACCCGGAGCTTTATGGACCGGCCGTCATGGATTTTTCCGATCGCCCGAACCAGCGATTCCATGACCGGCTGGATATCGGTGACGCCGCTGATAACGCCGGCGCGCGCCGCCATCCGGGCGCGGTCAAGATGATGGGTGATCTGATCGCTCATGATCGCCGCCTGTTCGGTAACTTTCTTGGCGAGCGGGGACGAGACGCCGCGGACTTCGTTGGTAATGACGCTCAGCGGCGTCTTCAAGGCATGCGCGAGATTGCCGACATGGGTGCGGGCGCGCTCGACAATGTCCCTGTTCGACTGGATAAGAGCGTTAAGTTCCTGCTGCAGCGGCTCGATCTCCGCCGGCAGATTGCCTTCGAGGTCCGATGCCTTGCCTGAACGAATCGCCGCCAGTCCCTCGCCGATCGCGCGCAGCGGTCTCAGCCCGAAACGAACCTGAACCAATGTCGCCAGCACCAGACCGACACCCAGTATGGTCAGCGCGATCGTGAGCTGCGTGGTGAACTCACCGACATTTTCCTCCAGGAACTGCGTTTGTCCGGCGACCGCGAAGGAATAGCGGTTATACCGCCTCTGGCCGTCCGCGGAGCGTTTGGCCTCGATGACGATTTCGCGCTCGACGACCCTGATCTGCTGATTGTTCGGCCCCGCCACATAGCCGAAGCGAAGGCCGCCCTCATCCGGCGCGGTTCCCTTCGCGCTCGGCAGATCAAGGGCGTAGCCGAGAAGTGACTCCGAGCTGTAAAGGGGTTTGGCATCCTTGCCCAGCTGCCAGATTT
>CAYWBS010000837.1:0-1602 GCA_964456215.1 uncultured Hyphomicrobiaceae bacterium | reverse complement strand
GCGCGTGCATGATGGCCAGTTCGGTCGTGCCCGGATTGCCGAAAAGATGCGAAACACCTTCATCCTTCAGCAGGGAAAGGAAGGCAGACCCACCAGTCAATATATTCATGAAACAACTCCTGGAGAGGCCGCCACCGCTTCTTGGCCAATGTCAGACGGGGAGGGATAAAGAGCTACGGACGCGGACCCAAGACGCGCGTTCCCATGAGGCCTAACGACTGAAATCGCCCCCTCATTAAACATATTCGCGGCCAAATCCGCCACAAATTTGCGTCAGCGCCCGCTATTATCTTCGCGCCCCCGGCTCTGCGCCGCCAGGACCACAAGCCAGGCATTCCATTCTTCTTCGCTCATCTGTCGAAACCAATTCCATTTCCCAGACTTGCCGAGCCGTCTATCAAAAATCGCGAGCGAGACGTCATCGAGGGACCGTACGGCGAGGTCCGTTTCGATTGGACCGGCGTCCCGGTCGTGGCGGCCGCGCCAGCGGCGAATGAGTTCGTCAACAAGCTTTCCAAGCGATTGCCAGCGCGCATAAGCCAAACCATTTGCGCCGTGCCAATAATGTTGCTCCAGGAGAACCGTCAATAGTTCGACCAGAGCGGCTTCTTCTTTGTCGAGCTTTAGCCACAGGCCGGTCTCACGGTCGAACAGAACCGGGCAAAGATGGTCACGATAAGATTTCGGATGGCGGATGATCATCCAGGCCGCCTCCAGCCATCCTGGAGCCCGAAAGTCGAATCTGCCAAGCTCGTGACCTACCATTAGGATTCTCCGCTCATGCGCCAGCCCCAAATCCCGCAAGCATATTTGCGTCAAGAATTTTCACATGTTTGACCTTTAGTTGCACATCATGGGATCACGCCGAAAAGCCATAAGAGACCCGCGCCACCAAGGAACAAATAGCCAACTGTGACCGGCGCATTTTTCAACCGGCGCTTGAGCCGCTGTGCTCGAACGCGCATGGAAAACTCGGCGTAAAGGCAAACGCTCAGCCAAAACGGCAACCCAAACAGGCTGTACAAGAGGACCTCATCCAGCCGTCCCCGGAGGATAGGTCTCAGGTCGGCGATCAGCCATGAGAAGAAAACCAGACCCAAAAGCGGGAGCAGCCAGAAAATGGCGATATACAGCAGGCTGCAATCATGCAGCCATTTCAGGACGTCGAGAGCTCTGTCCAATTTGCGCAGGGATGATTTCAAAGTCTGTTTGAGGCCCTTAAATATGGGAAATGCCTCCCTTTCATGATCCAGGAAACGGCTCCTCTCTATCAGAATAAACAAAATGCCTATGTCGTCATACTGCCGGCTGTGACGGTCGCCGCGGAGATTGCGATGAGCGGCGCCTCGTCTGCGTCACGATTTGCGGCGCTCGCCCTCCTGGTGCAAACGCTTATCGGCTGGTTCTTCTCCTCTCTGACCGTGATACTTACGGAAAGGGAATTGATTTGGTTTTTCGGACCGGGCCAGTGGACCTACAGGTTGCCGTCACGGCAAATCTCTGCGGTCAAAGGTTGTCAAGAACAGTTTGGTGGAATGGCGGGGTAACCGGCCGACGCCCGACGGATGGTTCTATCACGTCTCCGGTCTCGATGCGGTTGAA
>CAYWBS010000836.1:0-1614 GCA_964456215.1 uncultured Hyphomicrobiaceae bacterium | reverse complement strand
TTTTTTTGGTGCCGCCATCTTGCCCTCCACCGCAGGAGCATTCCGTAACAACCATTTGCAATCTATAGGGGTTAAATACCCGCAATGGTAGTGATAGCTGTATTTCCACCGCTTCGCAAGGCGTTCGATCGCTTTTCCGGTTCGAATTGACAGCGCCCTCCGAATTCACCATTTTCATGCGCCGAAAGAAACCAGACATAAATGTCTTTCCTTCCCGTCAGTGTGATATGCCCAGGAAACAGGTCCCGGATAACCGCTTATGAACATTGTCATTGTCGAATCGACCGCTAAGGCGAAGACCATAAACAAGTACCTAGGCAGCGATTATCGCGTCATCGCCTCGAACGGCCATGTCCGCGACCTGCCGTCAAAAGACGGGTCCGTCGAGCCGGACAACGACTTCGAGATGCACTGGGACGTTGACGGCAAATCCGCAAAGATCCTCAAGGAAATCGCCGCGGCTGTTAAGAACGCCGACAAGCTTATCCTGGCCACCGACCCGGATCGCGAGGGCGAAGCTATTTCCTGGCACATCCTGCAAGTCCTCGAGAAAAAACGGGCCTTGAAGGGCGTTGAGATCGAAAGGGTGGCGTTCAACGCGGTGACCAAGCAGGCCATTCTCGATGCCATGCAACACCCCCGAACGATCGACAGCCCGCTCGTCTCCGCCTATCTCGCCCGGCGCGCGCTCGACTATCTCGTCGGCTTTACACTTTCGCCTGTCCTCTGGCGCAAACTGCCGGGTTCGCGCTCGGCGGGGCGGGTTCAATCCGTGGCTCTGCGCCTGATCTGCGCGCGAGAACTGGAGATCGAATCTTTCCGGCCGCGCGAATACTGGACGATCGAAGCCGAGCTTGCCAAGCAAAGCGGCGAGGAGTTCATGGCCCGGCTTTATTCCGTCGCCGGCAAGAAGCTTGGCAAGTTCGGTATCCCGGACGAACACACCGCCAAATCGCTGAAAGCGGATATCGAAACAGGGCGTTTTTCCGTCGAAGCGCTCGAAAGCCGATTACAAAAACGCCATCCCGCTCCGCCATTCACCACCTCGACCCTTCAACAGGAAGCTTCCCGCAAGTTCGGCTTTTCCGCTCGGCATACGATGCAGGTGGCGCAGAAACTTTATGAGGGCGTCGAAATCGGCGGCGAGACCCAGGGGCTTATCACCTATATGCGGACCGACGGCGTGCAGATCGTGCCGGAAGCCGTCACCTCATGCCGCCGGGTCATCGAACGGCAATTCGGCGGCCGTTATTTGCCGCAAAAATCCAGGGCCTACAAAACCAAGGCAAAGAACGCCCAGGAGGCGCATGAGGCAATCCGCCCGACGGACTTCACAAGGCTGCCCGACCGCGTTGCTTCGAATCTGGATAAGGATGGCGCCCGTCTTTATAAGCTCATCTGGCAACGGGCAATTGCCAGCCAGATGGAGAGCGCCGAGTTTGAGCGCACGACGGCCGATATTGCGGTTGCCGCGGCAAACGGTAAATCATTTGTTCTCCGTGCCACGGGATCCGTACTCTTGTTCGACGGCTTCCTGAAGCTCTACGAGGAAGGCCGGGACGACGGCAATGGTGAGGATGGTACGCGCCTGCCCAAACTCGCCGAAGGTGAAGC
>CAYWBS010000835.1:0-1622 GCA_964456215.1 uncultured Hyphomicrobiaceae bacterium | reverse complement strand
TTGAGTTCTAATTCCGGAATCGAGAAGAATAATTTAATTTGGCCGGTGGATGGCTCCCGCTTGTCGGCAAGGGTGAGAATGACGACATCCTCGCCGCGGGCAATGCCCAGGATATTAGCATCGCGCAAGAGATTGACGTCTTTCGTGAGCAGCATGCGAAACGGTGTTTGGCTGAGACCGACACGCTGAATATTGGCCGGGTCTTCCTCATCCTCGATGGTCAGCCATTCGCCATCGGCGACAATCCGGAGCCTGCTCGGAGCGGAATAGTCGAAACGCAACCGGCCCGGCCGCTTGACGAAAAACTTCCCGTTTGTGAGCTCATTCTCGGAGCTTGTTTGCACAAACGTCCCTTGAAGATCGGTAATAAGGTTAAAATAATCGTTCACCTGGCGGATGAGCTCAAGATCTTCCGCGCTTAAATTCGCCGTGTCTCCGGCGGTGTCATTCGTCACCTCGGTTTGCCAGCCGGCGTTGGCGCCCTTTGATTCCGCTGTTGCTGCTGCCTCTGACGCCGCTGGTTTCTCCGACGCGCCCGGGGCCTGGGCCTCCGCCCGCCCGGCGTCAGACAAGCCGGCCGCGCAAAGGCAGGCAATCAGCAATATGAGGGCGACGGATGATTTCGCCATGGCGGATCTCCAATTCTCGCTTTCTGGTGCGTTCGTCGTCAATTCGATGGCTCACATATTTTATGACAATAGGCCAATATCGAGGCGAAGGCGCCGACATCTTTGGCCAACAAACCTTAAAAATCCTCAATTGGTTTGAAGGCCGTCTGCCAGGTCCACCAACACCTTCCTCCGGCCGACGTGATCGGCAGCGCTGATCAAGGCTTCATCTTCCATGCGTTCGATCAATGTTGCCGCGCGATTATAGCCGATCGACAGCTTTCGTTGAATGTAGCTCGTGGATACCCGCTTGTCGCGAAGTACGATTTCGACGGCGCGGTCATAGAGGTCATCGCCGGTTGCGCGGCCGGCCTCGGGCACGTTGCCACCGCTTTCATCGTCACCGGAAAAATCCGTTACCCCGCTCAAATAATGCGGTTCGCCCTGGATCTTGAGAAATCTCGCAATGCTCTCGATCTCTTCATCGGAAACGAACGGGCCGTGCACGCGCATCGGTCGGCCACCGCCGGGCAAATAGAGCATGTCGCCAGCACCCAGGAGCTGTTCCGCGCCCTGCTCTCCAAGAATCGTTCGGCTATCGATTTTGGACGTAACCTGAAAGCTGATACGTGTTGGGAAGTTGGCTTTGATCGTGCCTGTAATTACGTCGACGCTCGGGCGCTGGGTGGCGGCGATGAGGTGAATTCCCGCGGCGCGCGCCATCTGCGACAAGCGTTGAACCGCCGCCTCGATGTCCTTGCCGGCGACAATCATCAAATCCGCCATCTCGTCGACGACAACGACGATATAGGGCAGGGGTTCAAGGTCCAAAACTTCGCGCTCATAGACCGCCTGTCCGGTCTCATTGTCGAAGCCGGTCTGAACGGTGCGGCCGAGGACTTCACCGCGCTCCTTGGCGTGAGCGATGCGCTTATTGTAGCCATCGATATTGCGCACGCCGAGCTTCGACATGCGCTTGTAGCGCTCCTCCATTTCGCGGACAGTCCATTTCAG
>CAYWBS010000834.1:0-1625 GCA_964456215.1 uncultured Hyphomicrobiaceae bacterium | reverse complement strand
CGGCAAGTTGTACCGGCAAATCGTTTCCACCTCCATTCCGGAGAATCCGAAGGCGCTGTCGCCTTCAACGGCCAATACCGGCTCGCCGGTCTCCACCGCGGCGGCGATAGCGGCGCCCATGCCGATGCCCATGATGCCCCAGGTGCCGACGTCCAGGCGTTTGCGCGGCTTGTACATATCGATGATGCTGCGCGCGAAGTCGAGCGTGTTGGCGCCTTCATTGACGAGGATGGCGTCGGGCCTCTCCCTGACGATGGTGCGCAGCGCGCCAAGCGCGCCATGGAAGTCCATCGGCACGTTGTTGTTCATCAGCTTCGGCGCCATTCTGGCGACGTTGGATTCGACCTTCTCCTTTACTGTCTTGATCCAGTCCTCGGGCGGTGCGGGCCATTTGCTGCCCATGGCCTCGATCAGTGCCGCTACGCAAGAGGCGATGTCGCCGACCACCGGCCCGGCGATCTCGACATTCGAATCCATCTCCTTGGGGTCGATGTCGATCTGAATGAATTTCTTGGGGTCCGTGCCCCAGGCCTTGCCCTTGCCGTGTGAAAGCAGCCAGTTGAGGCGCGCGCCGATCAGCATGACCACGTCGGCTTCCTTCAACACCAGCGAGCGCGCCGCACCCACATACTGCGGGTGCGTGTCGGGCAGCAGCCCTTTGGCCATGCTCATCGCCAGATAGGGAACGTCGCTCTTCTCCACCAGGGCACGGATATCGTCGTCCGCCTGCGCATAGGCCGCGCCCTTGCCGAGGATGATCAGCGGCTTCTTTGCGCCCTTCAGCACGCCGAGCGCACGCGCCACCGCTTCGGATGATGGGATTTGGGCCGGTGCCGGATCGATGACCTTGACGAGCGACTTGGCGCCCGCTTCCACGTCCATGGCCTGGCCGAGGAGTTTAGCCGGCAGGTCAAGATAGACGCCGCCCGGGCGTCCGGAGCAGGCCGCACGTATGGCACGCGCGACGCCAATACCAATGTCTTCGGCATGCAGAATGCGGAAGGCCGCTTTGCAGAGCGGCTTGGCGATGGCCAGCTGGTCCATCTCTTCATAGTCGCCCTGCTGCAGATCGACAATCTCTCGCTCGGACGAGCCGCTGACCAGGATCATCGGAAAGCAGTTCGTCGTGGCGTTGGCCAGCGCGGTCAGACCATTCAGGAAGCCGGGAGCCGACACGGTGAGGCAGATGCCCGGCTTCTGCGTCAGGTAGCCGGCGATGGCCGCCGCGTTACCCGCGTTCTGTTCGTGTCTAAATGAAATGACGCGCATACCCTGGGCCTGCGCAAAACGGCCCAAGTCCGTGATCGGGATACCGGGTACGCCATAGATCGTATTAATGCCGTTGAGCTTGAGCGCGTCGATGACGAGGTGAAAGCCATCCGTCAGCGTCTGTGCTGCCGCGGCCTCATCCGAATTCGCATCAATAATCTGTGCGGTTGATGACATTGCATTCCCTCTCCCGAAAATCTTAAGCTGTATCGTTCTTGCTGTGGTGTTTGCTAACGCGTCGGAAACGCGACCTGCTCTTGGTGCGCATCGATAATCCGGACTTCCTCGCCGAGGCAGTCGTCACGGATGTCGATAAGTTGACCGCCGAAAACGACGGTCTCATCTGCGCTTATTCC
>CAYWBS010000833.1:0-1630 GCA_964456215.1 uncultured Hyphomicrobiaceae bacterium | reverse complement strand
GTGAAACGGGCGATGAATCTCATCGAAACCCACAATCCGCGACAACTCGAAGCCGCTCGAAATTTTCTCGAAAACGGGCCTTCCTCTCCGCCTCGTGGATCATTCCAGTAGCTCTAATCCACCGCTATCAATGCCGGATTGGCCAGCCAGCCAAATCGTGTGCGTGGGGTGCGCGATGCCGGCGAAGGAGCGGCGAGCTTCAAAATGGCCGTCTTCAGTTCCACGGTTGTGAGGCCGGGGGTTTGTGCCTTCAGCCGCGCGGCGAGCGCCGCAATCCGCGGTACCGCGTAGCTCGACCCGGAAACGCGTGTGACGTAGCCTTCGTGATCAAACGCTTCGATCCCTTCGCCCGGCGTCGAAAGATGGACATGCTGAGTTCCCCAGTTGGATTCCGCGGGCAAGCGGCCAAAATCGTCCGTCGAAGTCACGACGACCGCGTTCTCGATATCAAAGCTCGCCGGGAAGACGGGATTTTCGTCGATGTTCCGCCCGTCATTTCCGGCCGACAGGATGAAGAGCAGCTCGGGATGTGCCTCGGCGGCCTCGCGAAACGCCAGCCAGTCCTGTCTCCTGTATCCGCCAAGCGGCATGGCGACGATACGCGCCGGACCCGATGCAATCTTCTCGACGATCTCCGCAAAGGCCGCAAAGCGATTGGCAGCGAAACGGAAAGGCACGAGCCGGGAGGAAGGCGCCTCGCGGAGCAAAATGCTGGCGACCAGCGTTCCGTGATGGCGCGGGGACGAGGCGCCCTTCCCGGGTTCCGAATCGAAAGGCCGGCGGTCGCCGTCTTCGAAGTCAAATCCAAGTATTTCTCCTTGCGCCGTCCGTGCAAGGCGCTTTGCGATATTGGGTAGTGTGTAGTTGACGCCCGTGTCAATCAAGGCGACGGCCACGCCGCCGGGATCATTGCCGGCGGGGACCGGCGGGTCATCGGCATATGCTGTAAGCAGGGCGGCGAGGCTCGAAGTCAAAAAAAAGAACGCGAATTTGATCGCGGCAAATGTGAAGTCCATGAATTTCGCCCGCCGGGACAGGTTTTGCCTGGGGCTCAGGCAAATGCTTTCAGGGACCGAGCGTAACACCTTAAGCTGTTGATCTCGGTGTGAGAACTCCAACAACGCGTTTCCGAGGAAATACGCCGGGCTGTCTCATGCTCGGTCATCATAACGATATTCTGCATCAATTTACTTTGCAATTTTTGGTACACGTTCATGTAAGACGCTCAACCACCGATAGTATTCATGTGTATAACTCACTGAAATCTAGATGACGATTTGGGCGTTTGCTAGTTTGTTCCGGAAGGGCGAGGTGGGAGATCACAAGGAATGCCAGATCATATCCCAAACCAGGTGTTCCGCCGAATGCTTCCTTTGCGGCGGTCCCGCCCGGCGGGGTTGCGGATATGCGGGCAAAAATCAAACAGGGATAATTGCGTGAACGATGCGCGACCGGTCCGTTTCTCCGTTGCGAAATACGGGCGCCCGGCCGTGGTTCGGGCAATTTTCACGGGCTTCGCCAAGATTCTCGTTTTGAGTTCGTCGATTTGCGGGGGCGCGTTGGCCGCGGAAACAAAGTAAGCGATCATCTAACCGCATCTGTTATCGCGCAGATTGATTTGCTCTACTGC
>CAYWBS010000832.1:0-1633 GCA_964456215.1 uncultured Hyphomicrobiaceae bacterium | reverse complement strand
GGTTGGCTTCATGGCGACCAAGCAAGACCGCGGGACCAAACGCACCTGCCAGAACGGCGAATGCGGGGCCCGATTTTATGATCTGAGCCGCAGACCCATCGTGTGCCCGATCTGCGGCGCCGACTACGTGATCGCCTCCTCGCCGGCGACCGCCGCGCCGGCGGAAGAGAAGGCGCCGCGCAAGCCCAAGAAGGAAGAGTTCGTCGAGCCGGCGGCCGCCAAGCCGGAGGCCGACGCCGAGGAGGAGGTCCTCGCCGACGTCGAGACCGACGACACGGTGGACGAGGAGGAGGACGAGACCTTCCTCGAGGAAGAGGAGGAGGACGGCGGCGACGTGACGAAGATCATCGGTCCCGTCCCCGAGGGCGGGGAGGAGCCCTGAGCAGCGGCGCGCCGCGCTTGCGCGCCACATCGGCTCGAAACGAACTTCGTCCTTGCAGTTTGGAGGCGGAGGCCCTAATCAGGCCCACTGTTTCGGGGCGCGCGGGAAGCGCCCTGTTGCTTCTTTAACAATCCCAACGGTCGGGGCCGTAGCTCAGTTGGGAGAGCGCGTGAATGGCATTCACGAGGTCAGCGGTTCGATCCCGCTCGGCTCCACCATTCTTAATTGCGCGATGTCATGCCGGAGGCATGCTTTCAGCATGACCCGCCAACCCATAGCGCGGCGCGATGCCGCCCGCCAACGCAAACGCGCGGGTTCCGGTTTGAGGAAATTCCTCTCACCTCCACCCAGCCTTCCGCAAAAAAAATAGCGAACGCCGGGCGGCATCCGCTAGCTGAGTGTCGGGAGCTTTGCGTCCGCCGTCGCCGCCCCCCGTGCCACCCCAGGATCGCTCCTGGGGCGCAAAGCGGGGCGCGCAAGCTCACCTAGCCCGTCGAGCCATCATTGTAGCGGCCGGCGGCAATGGCTTCCGGATCGAGAACCGGCATCAGCTCGGCGGTATCATTCGAGCGGCGCACGCGGCCGTCAAACTGAGCGCCTTCGGAGATGGCCAGGGTGTGATGCATGATATCGCCATCGACTTGGCCGGTTGCGTGCAGCGTCACGTTCACGGCGCGGATGGACCCACGCACGCCGCCGTGCACCTCGATCTTCTCAGCGCAAACCATGCCTTCGACCGAGCCTTCCTCGGTGATGATGACCTGCTTGCCGTGGACATTGCCGCGCACGTCGCCGTCCACGCGCAGCTTGTTCTGCGAGACGATGGTGATCTTCTCGCCCAGAAGCGTGAGATCCCGGCCGATCACGGACGTGCCGGTTGCGGAGTTCGCCGAGGGCTCAAACGGGCTGGAGGTGGATCGAAGTGGCGTGGGACCCTGCCCATTGCCGCGGGTTGGACTGGGCTGCTCTGCAGGCTTTGCGGTAGCACTGAACATAAAGACACCTCCGGCGCACACTGGCGCTCAACTGATGAGAAACTTGTCGCGAACCCCGATACTTACGAGCTATGCACGCATACACGGCAAGATTTTGTCGGGGAATGAGGTTAAAGCAGGCGACTGGGGCCTCGCCGGGGGGATGGTCCCCATAATTCCGGCATCCCCGCCGGGCAACCTTCTAGCAGCCACGCTCGGGGTAATCGTCTTGCTTGTCACAATCGGGCTTTTAAAGCGTGCGTGAGGGACCCGACCT
>CAYWBS010000831.1:0-1634 GCA_964456215.1 uncultured Hyphomicrobiaceae bacterium | reverse complement strand
CAGCAACCGTGAAGGTTTGGGACCCGTTTGTCAGGGTATTCCATTGGAGCCTCGTGGCGAGCTTCGCGGTTGCCTGGCTGAGCGCCGATGAATGGGACAAGCTGCACGAATGGTCAGGCTATGTGGCGGCGGCTCTCATTGCTTTGCGTGTGCTGTGGGGTTTCGTCGGGCCCCATTATGCCAGATTCAGCCAGTTCGTGACGGCGCCGGCAAGGGCGCTCAACTACCTCATGGATTTTGCCGCCAATAATGGGCGCCGCTACCTGGGTCATAGCCCCGCGGGCGCGGTGATGATTGTCGCCCTACTGGCCGGCACCGCCGCCCTTTGCATTACGGGTTGGGCGGCCACGCTCCCTAGTTTCCGGAGAGCCGAATGGTTGGAGGAGTCCCATACGGTTCTCGCCAATCTGGTTCTCCTTCTTGTCGGACTACACATTGCCGGGGTCATACTGGTCAGCCTAAGACACAAAGAAAATCTGGTTAAGGCGATGTTCACGGGCAATAAGCGCGCCATGGCAAATCCCGATACCGAGTGAACTCATTTCATGGCGCTTACGGTCGCGTTTCGTCAGCAGCGACCTGACTGATCTTGGCCGTCAAGGATCGCGTTCGGCTCGTACGGCAGCCCTCAAGGAAAACGTCCTCACTCATATTCTGGTGCTTGCATTCAGAGTGTCGTTCATTTTCGTGAACCGCGCGCGAGCGTCATGGGCCGGAATCCGACGCATGTAAATTCCGCGCTGGAGAGATCTTGAAAACACCCGGATCCTCCGCCACATATTTCGGCATAAGGATCGGCGGCCTGCTCTTTGATTAACCGATTGGCTGAGCGATCCGGCTTTTTCCCTATGGAGACCTTTTCAATGACCACGGAGTTCGGCTTTGCCGTGCCTCCAACGGTTGTACGTGCACGGACCACAAAGCCTGTTGGCCGTCTCGGTTATGCCGCAGCGGCGACCGTCTTGACGGCGGGACAATTGGCTGTTTGTCTTACCATTTTCTTATCAGCCGCCATCGGCCTGTTTTACCTCCCCGAGTGGCTTTTCGTGCTCTTCGAGGCGGCCGCCCTGTTGCTCTGCCTATGGCTCGCGGTGTTGATCTTTGTTCGCGCCATGCGGTCGGAGGATGCGATGGCGCATGGGGCGGAAGCGGAACGCATAAACTGGAATCCCTTTGAGACTTGATCCGGCGGGCGCCGGCGGCCCGCATCGGGATTATGTCCAAGACAGAAACAGGCAAGCCAATTCCGGACGATCTCCGTTCGAGAGGCTCGGCCGCGGCACGGCCGAACCGCCGCTCGGTGCGAGCGGGCACTGAACGCCATCGAACTCCCGAAATTAACCGTGCCGAAAAAGATTGAGGCATTTAAATGAACACAATCATCACCTTGTTAGTTGTAACCGCGATTTTGATCGCGCTGGTCAGCATCATTCCGTTGATCGTTCTGGCATTCAGAAATCCGTTCCGGCCATCATGGCTCAAGAGAGGTGGAATAGACGATATCGCCACGATAATGATTATCATGGGCGTTTGTTTCTCGGTTGCCTTTGAAATCACCGGGCTTATCGGCGTCGGCCTGTCTCCATTCGTTTCGCTGGTGGTTGTCCCGACCGTCGTTTTTGGTGTAGGCACCA
>CAYWBS010000830.1:0-1638 GCA_964456215.1 uncultured Hyphomicrobiaceae bacterium | reverse complement strand
CAGGCGCGGCTGAGGGTGATCGGCGAAATCGAGGTGCCCGGCAGACGGACAATATCGAATTTTTTCGCCCGACGCCTGGCGCCTGCCATTGCGACCTGCAACGCTACCGAAATGCGTCAGGACAATCTTTCCCACAAACTCATGCGCACCGCGGACCTGCTGAGGACCGGCATCCAGTTCGAGCTGGAGCAGCAGAACCGGGATCTCCTGGAATCCATGGATCGCAGGGCACGCCAGCAGCTCCGCCTGCAGCAAACCGTCGAGGGATTGTCGGTCGCCGCCGTCAGCTATTATGCCGTCGGTCTGTTGGGATATTTGTTGAAGGCGTTCGTTCCGGCGTCCGCCGCCCTCTCTCACGACGTCCTGACGGCCATTTCCGTGCCGCCGATCATCGTCCTCGTATGGTGGATTATTCGCCGGACGCGAAAAAGTTTTGAACGGCGCGAACGGCCGAGTCCGCGGATCGACAAGCCGTAGCCGGCGATCTTGGCCGGGATGCCCATTCGGGAGCCGGCAGGTCTGACCCCGGCGCCCCGATTATTGCCCCGGCGCCGTCATCGGCGCGCGGAGAAAGCGTTGGCTGCGGTCCGGAACGGCGCTTGCCGGGCAATCTGTGGTAATCCGGCGGCTTGCGTATATTGCATGGCACAAATGCTTGTGTTAGAGGATGCGCGGTTTTCAACGGGCCCGGTGACGCCGGCGGCCGGCTCCGCATCTATTGGACTTCAGGAACTTTTGATAAGCGGTTGGATTCGATTTGGTCGGAATCCGGCCGTTTCCGACAGGATCGAACGTTTTACGTGTCACGCGAAACTCCCAAGATCTCAGGAATGGCCGGGCGCTACGCGACGGCGCTGTTCGAGCTCGCCCTGGAAAGTGACGCCCTGGAGAGCGTCGAGAGCGATATCGACGCCTTTCAGACCATGCTCGATGAAAGTCAGGACCTGCGGAGGCTCGTGCGCAGCCCCGTCTTCTCCGCCGATGAACAGCGCCGGGCCCTTGCCGCGGTGCTCGGCCGCGCCGGCGTGAGCGGCCTTACGGAAAATTTTTTCGGTCTGATCGCCCGCAACCGGCGGCTGTTCGCCGTTCACGACATCATCGCCGCCTTTCGCGCGCTGCTCGCCGGCCATCGCGGCGAGGTGACCGCGGAAATCGTCTCCGCCGCGCCGTTAAGCGACGGTCAGGTGAACGCGATCCGATCGGCCCTGAGTGACGCCGACGGCCGCGAGGTGCGTGTCGCCACCAGCGTCGACGGGACGCTCCTCGGGGGCCTTATCGTAAGAGTGGGCAGCCGCATGTTCGACAATTCGCTGCGCACCAAATTGAACAAACTCAAGATCGCCATGAAAGAGGTGGGCTGATGGACATCCGGGCCGCGGAAATCTCCTCGATTTTGAAGGAGCAGATCAAGAATTTCGGCAAGGAAGCCGAAGTCTCCGAAATCGGACAGGTCCTGTCGGTCGGCGACGGCATCGCCCGCGTCTACGGACTCGACAACGTACAGGCCGGCGAACTGGTGGAATTCCCCGGCGGCATTCGCGGCATGGCGCTGAACCTCGAAGTCGACAATGTCGGCATCGTGATTTTCGGCGATGACCGCCATATCAAGGAAGGCGATACCGTCAAGCGCACCGGCGC
>CAYWBS010000829.1:0-1639 GCA_964456215.1 uncultured Hyphomicrobiaceae bacterium | reverse complement strand
GTGGAGAGCCGACCAATCGATTGGCGCATTCTAGGTGGTGGCCTCATTTTTGGTGCGTTCGTGCTCACGCTGGCGGGGGCGGACGTTCCCTTCAACCAAGAGATCGTCTTTGTTATCTCGATGATCGTAGTGTGCGCCATGCTCCGGCGTGTTATTGGTGATCTCGATCATCAAACGCAGCGTACGATCTTGTACGCAGCCGTAATTATCTTCATTTACCGCGCCGTCCCAACATTCGGTCATGGCTACACGTGGTTCGTGATTGATGTCTTGGGCTTCGACGAAGCATTTCAGGGCACGCTCAATCAGATTGGCGCCGCCCTGGCGCTGCTCGGCATGTGGCTTTTCTCAGACGCCATCACGCGCAAGCCGGTAGCGATCGTTCTGTTGTGGTTGACTGTGGTGACCACGATCCTGTCGTTGCCAAGCTTGGGTCTGACGCTGGGATTGAGCGAATGGACGGAGCGCGTGTTTGGGTTCGGCGCCCGCACTATCGCGATCATCGACACCGCGACGTCATCACCGTTCGCGCAGCTCAGCATGATCCCGCTTCTGACATTGTGCGCCATCTATGCTCCTAAAGGACGCCGTGCAACCTGGTTTGCGCTGATGGCCTCGTTGATGAATCTGGCGCTTGTGGCCGGTGCCCTCCAGACGAAATACCTGAATGATATTTTTGTGGTCAGCCGTGGCGATTACGAGAACCTGCCATATATCGTGTTCTGGTGCATCGCGATCGGCTTCGTCGTTCCGTTAACGGCGATCTTTGCCTTTGGCCGGCGTCTGAAATGAGGGATACCTTAATTGACACAGCTTGCAGTTCCGCCTTGCTTTTAACCGCATGTCCGCTTTTGGCACTTAGCGGACATGAAGACCGCCTCCGAGAATGTCTGCATTTGGGGGTAAAGCGGACATTCCGAATGAGCATCCCCAGGCTGAGCCGGTCGTCGCGAGCTTCTCCTCGGCGGCGGCGCTGACCCGAACAGCTTTGTAGATTGATCAGCAAAGCGCGGGCATGTTCGGGGTGCTGACAGGCGCGGCTCCCACTCTGATATTCTACATATCGCCTAACCCATGGCGACGCGGGGAGATCCCGGCGCACGCTTGGTGCGATCGAGGTAGAGGGTGACTATCGCGAATATGATCCAGCTGGCGTTAAATAACACACCGCCAACCAGCATCCACTCGCCCGGGATCGGCCCCACCGCGGCGCGCTGAACAAGCTCGGCAAAGCTTGAAATCGGCACCGGATGAATTGCTATTTTGCCGAAGTAGGCGAGCGCCTGAATGCCCAGGATCCACATGTAGGTCCGGCGCAACCGCCGTCCGATAGCACGCGCCAGACTGATGTGATGACGCGGCTCGCAATAGTCCTGGGCCAGTATCTGAGGCCAGCCACTGCCAGCGCTCACACCCTCTCCGCGCAGCATGGGCGCATAAAAGTGCGTCTCCATCCAACGCGCCCGGGCGCGCCAAACGTTGAAGTAACGGTAGCGCCGCGCCTCGAAGATCAAAAACACAACGCTGAGGATGCCCACCAGCAACAGCGGTAGGGGCGAGGCGCTCGTGCTGGCGAAGGTTACCGAGAGGGCAATGCCTAACGTCACGACAGCCCAGTTTGTCGTATTGTCGAGGCGCG
>CAYWBS010000828.1:0-1641 GCA_964456215.1 uncultured Hyphomicrobiaceae bacterium | reverse complement strand
CACGGGCAATCCCGTCGTGATGTATCGTAGCCCAAAATGTCATAGCCTGGTTGGCTCAACCTCCTCCGATGAAAAGTCAATCACGATCTCGCCGAGGCGCTGGCGGTCCGCTAAGTCCTTTGAACCTGTCCCGCCTCCCAGCCGATAATCGCTTTCTTGCGGGTCACGCCCCAGTGATAGCCGCCGAGATTGCCGTCTTTTCTGAGCACGCGGTGACAGGGCACGACGAAGGAAACCGGGTTGCGGCCGACGGCGGAGCCGACGGCGCGGGCGGCCTTGGGCGTGCACACATGGGCGGCGATATCCGAATAGGTCACGGCGCGGCCCATCGGCAGGCTCAAGAGCGTCTGCCAGACGCGGATTTCGAAATCCGTGCCGATGAGCACGATCTTCAAGGGCTGATCCGGCCGCCAGGCACGCGCATCGAAGATGCGCCGGGCATAGGGCGCGGTTCTTTCGGGATTGGGACGGTAGCCGGCGTTCGGCCAGCGCCGGCACATATCGGCCAGGACCTTGTCGCGGCCATGTTCGTCATCGGCGAAGGCGACGCCGGAGACGCCGCGCGCCGTCGCCATGATCAGCGCCAGGCCGAACGGCGAGGGATGAAAGCCATAGTCCATCTCCAGCCCGGCGCCGCCGCGCTTGAAATCGCCCGGCGTCATGGCCTCGTGATCGACGAAAAGATCATGGAGGCGCGCCGGCCCCGAGAGACCGACCTCATAGGCGGCATCCAGGAGGCTGGCGGAGCCGGCGAGCAGGGCGCGGGCATGATCGATGGTAATCGCCTGCAGGAACTCCTTGGGGCTGAGCCCCGCCCAGCGCCGGAACAGCCGCTGAAAATGATGCTCGCTCAAGCCGACATGGGCGGCGATGTCGGCAAGCCGCGGCTGCTCCCGCCAGTTCTCGCTCAGATAGGAAATCGCGGCGCGGACCCGGGCATAATCGCTTTGGCCGCCCGCGCCGCCGCCGGGCTCAGCCTGAAAGCCATGCTCCGCCATGTGCATCTGCAACATCTTATCGCTCCATGAGGCCCGTTTGTGCGCCAAGGCTAGCGGCAGTCACCCGGCAAAGCGACCCGAATCTTGCGCCCGGAACGGTCCTCCTCGGACTTGCCGTCCACCGGCAGGAAGGCTAACGTGCCCGCTTTGCTGGAGAAATCTCTCGATTGGGGCTGACGATGAGCGATATAACCGGTCCGCTGGACGGCGTCAAAATCCTGGACTTGACCAGAATTCTGGCGGGCCCCTTCTGCACACAAATGCTCGGCGACCTGGGCGCCGAAGTGATCAAGGTAGAGCGTCCCGCCACCGGCGACGACACGCGCAAGTTCGCGCCGCCGTTCCTGCTCGACGAGCACGGCGCGGAAACCACCGAAAGCGCCTATTTTCTGTCGGCGAACCGCAACAAGAAATCGGTGGCCATCGACCTGGCGAAACCCGCCGGTCAAGAGCTCGTCCGGCGGTTGATGGCCGTGTCGGATGTCGTCGTCGAAAACTTCAAGACCGGGACGCTGAAAAAATATGGCCTCGCCTATGACGATGTCAAAACCGACAATCCGCGGCTCGTCTATTGCTCGATCACCGGGTTCGGGCAGACCGGGCCGTACGCGGACCGGCCGGGCTATGATTTCCTAATCCAGGG
>CAYWBS010000827.1:0-1642 GCA_964456215.1 uncultured Hyphomicrobiaceae bacterium | reverse complement strand
GACTTCTATCGCTCAGAAAAGGATGGCAGCTACGGGCGCCCCTTCATCTTACAGCATTGCGGGCCAACTGTTCCGCAAGATCGACCCGGGGAGGCTCAAAGCGAGAAGAAGGTCGCCGAAACGACTGTCTCGCAGGCGCCGGCAGACGGCTGCGAGCAACCACTAATTTGAGCACGGTTATCACCAATACGCGGAGGACAGCACCCTGCCAATGGAAATGTAGAAACAATTGTGAGGGCGCCCAGCAAAGCAACAAGGAGCTGCGAATGACCTACAAAGTCAAATTAATCCTCGATAAGGCCGAGGCCACGGCAAGCGATTTCGACGAGGAAATGAAAGCCTATCGCGAGGTTCTACTTCCCTCCGCGCCCTTGATCGAAGTCACGGAGGAAATGAGCGCGCTGTACTGGAAAGCAATCGAAGTGCTGGTTCATAGCGATTTCGATACGGAAACCCTGGAACATATTGCCGACCTCATCGGTTCCGAGGGCGCAGGAGATGTTTGCAAGTGGAGGAGTGATCCGAATGAGATGGCTTTTTCCTTTAGTCCCTGGGCTCTCTAACGCCGGCTTTATCTACGATTGTCGAGCTAGGGTGAGAAAATCGGATTTGCGCCGAGGAGCGTCACCGCGTTTGATGCTTACTGTCATGCTCAAGGCACGGCGGCGGCTGCGATGTCCATCTCCAGTGAGGTAAACGACAGCACCATGACCAAGCGCCAACCGGATACGAAAACGACAATCTCGACTTTGCCGGGCCGTCTCGGGGAGTTCAACGAGGGCATAAACACGAGCGGACCATCGCTGCCTGTCCTACAGGAAGAATATTTACCGGACTTTGCTGATGAACCCGGTGCCCAGAAGGCGTTGGAGACGATCGATTCCGGAGAGAATTACATCTTCCTTCTAGGGCGCGCCGGCACCGGAAAGACAACCCTCGTCCGCCATGTAATGCAATCGCGTGGCACCAGGAGGCAGGTGGCCCTAGCCCCGACAGGAATTGCTGCGCTCAACGTCCGCGGACAAACGATCCATTCCTTTTTTCGACTTCCACCGCGTCTCCTGGACCCCGACAATTTGGAACCTTCCCGGCCCAACCGGCTCTGGCGGCATATCGATCGGATCATCATCGATGAAATATCGATGGTTCGGGCCGATGTCATGGACGCCATGGACGCGGTACTCCGAAAAGTTCGCAAAGACAATCGCCCCTTTGGCGGCGTTCAAATGGTGTTTGTTGGTGACTTTCTTCAGTTGCCGCCAGTCGTCCCGCCACAAGCAGCTGAAATACTTTTTCAATTGGGCTATCGCTCTCCATATTGCTTCAGCGCCAAAGCTCTATCGGAGGTTGAGCCAAAGATTGTCCGCCTCCCCACGGTACGCCGGCAAACCGATCCCTTTTTCATCGAGCTGCTCGGAAAACTGCGGGACGCAAATGACGTCAAGGCAGCGGTTGCGGAATTGAACGACCATTGTGTTGGACCGCACAGGGCTGGCGCGGCGCCATTGTTGCTGACCGGCACGAACGCCAGGGCCAATCAATATAACCAACTGGGCCTGGATGCGATCCAGGTCGAGCCAGCGGAGTATGATGCCCGGACGACGGGGACCTTTGATCTGCGCACAGATCGGTTGCCAGCCCC
>CAYWBS010000826.1:0-1647 GCA_964456215.1 uncultured Hyphomicrobiaceae bacterium | reverse complement strand
CAGCAGATTGAGGAACAGCCCCAGCCCGAACCCCTTGTAGCCTGCTTCGCCCCCTTGCGGTCAGAGGCGGAGCCATCACCCATTTGTCCTTTTCCGCTACCAGCATAGCAATCCCCATAATTCAGCCACAGCACCCCGTCGTCACGTAACACACGCCTGACCTCTCGGAAGACCTCGACCATTCTTTCAATGTGCATCTCCGGTGTAGGTTCTAAGCCAAGCGGTTCGTCGCCCTGGTTGCCGGAATACCTGCGAAGTCCCCAATAAGGAGGACTCGTGCATATCGCATGGAAATACCCATCAGGATAAGGAAGATGATGCGTTGGTGGGCCTCAAATCAACGGCCCTTCTCTTTCGGGAGAAAACGAAGCCCCTGCTTGTATTGATCTATGGACTATGCGCAGCGCTGTTGCTGGCCGCCGGTTGGACGGCCGGCGGGGGTATTATTTTCCTGGCCGGCTGGGCCGCGACCGCACTTCACTTCGCTTGGCAAATTACCACCCTCGATGTCGACGATCAGGAGAATTGCCTCAAGCGGTTTCGTTCAAATCATGCCGTTGGTGCCATCGTTTTCATTGCGGTCGCATTCGAGAACCTTGTTCGCGCCGGCCTTTAACTACGTGCAATAATCTCTGCTCCATCCACGACCGGCAATGTGTCGAAGCGGCCGGTCTCGCGGAACAGACGCATTTTTGGGCGGCGTGAAGCGAGATATATCTTCGTGCGGCGAGGTATGGTTTCGTTTGCCCTGATTTTTCCCAACCGCTCGAATGGTTCCCGCCAGCTTCCGTCGAGAGCCGGCAACAGCATAAGTAGCCCGAGGAACCGGCTCCAATTTTGCCATCGTGCTCCGGCATTGTCGTAATCAAACGCTAGATGAAGCGGCAGACAATATCGTTGCTCGGAATGGTGTAGATTCACGGAAGTGACAAATTCTCCCTCGGGCCCGCCATGCGGCGAAACACGGATCGCGACGCCGAGAAATTCAGCGACCTTTAAACGTTTGATCGACAATCCTATATCCAGATAGCGGCGCTGAACGGCAACGGTCCGTGCGCCAATCACAATCCTGTCAATAGCTTGCAGATACTGGCCAGACGGCCCTGCGAGACGAACGTCATATCGAACAGGTAATGCAAAAGGATCGAGGTCGAAGGGCTCGACGGCCCAATGGGCCGCCGCGTCCCCGGGCTCTGAATGACGCCTCACTGTTAACTCCCTGAAGGTTGTCTTCCGCAACCTAATTGTCGGACCAGTTTGCCAGACAAGCCTTCCGATCCGCTTAAGAGAGAGCGTTAAAATCCGTTTAACGAAACCGCTCAAATCCGAATAAAATTAAAGAGGTTCTCCTGACCCATCCGCCAACACTGACCACCGACCAAATTAACTTGTCACTCAAAGCGATCGGCCAAGATTTTGATTGCCTTAAAGCCGCGGTCCGCGCGGCGGGCGAAATCGCGCTCGGATATTTCGGCAGCGCGCCAGCTGTGTGCACGAAATCAGACGGCACCGCTGTCAGTGAAGCAGACATTGAGGTAGATGCGTTTCTGAAAGACCGGCTTTGCGCGGCGCGGCCATCTTATGGCTGGCTTTCCGAGGAATCGGAAGATGACAAATCGCGTCTGTCCTGTCGCAATGTCTGGATCG
>CAYWBS010000825.1:0-1648 GCA_964456215.1 uncultured Hyphomicrobiaceae bacterium | reverse complement strand
TGCTGCGGCGAGTGAAAGGTGAAGGTGGCGCCGATGTTCACCGTGAAGCCTTGCGTCCCACATTGCAGACGAAGGGTGAGATTGTCCTCCGTGCGCTTGTAGTCGAGCGCTTTGCAATGCTGGCGTAAGGTCTCATTGAACACCACGGCCTTGCTCGGCTGCCTCGCCTCTTCCGCCGTCATGCAGCGGGTCGAGGTTTCGCTCTTCGCCGGCCGCCCGTTTTCGCTGCCGGTCTCGGTCTCCTGCCAAAGGCCGGGCTGCAGCGCGACTTCGGCGCGCGCAGGCGGCGCGGCGAGGAGGCAAGTCCCGGTAATGAGGACGCAGACGGGGCGCGGCAGTGTAAACATCAATTCCCCTCGCGTTAGGCGCCCGGCAACGAATCGGCACCGGCGCGATCATACCGGTGGCGTCTTGCCACTTGATCACCATATTTATTGTATATACAATAAATACCGATGAAAATCACTTTCGATCCCGTCAAGCGTGCACGGACCTTGCGCGAACGCGGGCTCGATTTTGCGGAGGCGTAGGATGTCTTTGCCGGCGTCAAACTCGAATATCCGGACGAGAGGCAGGATTACGGCGAATTGCGGATGATCACCGTCGGCTACTTGCGAGAGCGTATGGTGGTCGTGTGCTGGACGCCGCGCGGCCAAGACCGGCACGTCTTTTCGATGAGGAAAGCCAATGAACGTGAAAAAGCGAAATACGGCGCAGAGCTTGAAGCGCGTCGGCAGTGACATGAAAAAGGTCGATGCCTATGTGCTCACCCGGAAAGATTACGAGGAGATTCCGGAACTGACGGATGAATGGTTTAAGCGCGCCGATCTTTATAAAGGCGGCAAACTGATCCGGCGTGGGCGCCCGCCCTCGGCCAGTCCCAAGCAATCCACCAGCCTACGGCTCGATCCCGACGTGATCACTTATTTCCGCCGCGGTGGCCGCGGCTGGCAGAGCCGCATCAACGCGGCGCTGCGCAAAGCGGCGAAGTTGCCGGAGAAGAAGAGGAAGAAGGCGTGAGTGGGGGAAATCGTATTGAGCAATCTTGTTCATTGGTCTCACAAGTTACGGCTTGACAAGCCGCCATTGTCGTCCGGCGTTGCTTCAGGTTGTCCATACTGTATATCAAAACGCAACCGGCGACCATTAGTAGGCCAAAGGATTATGTTTCTAACGTCAGGGGATTCAGGGCATTTTGGTACACGCATCGAAGACTACCACACCACTGCCCGACTAGACCAATTTCTTGTAAAAATGGACTGTGAACAGAATGCCGAGGTGGTTCGAATTGTTTCACCTTCAAATGACTTATATTTGATTGAACCGGTTCCCCCAGTACCCGTTTGGATGTTGCCATTATCTGTCGAGGACGCGCTTTCGATTCATGAGAATATGCTTAGAGGTATTGAACGCGCTGACGCTGTTTCAAAAACTGACTGGTTAAAAGAACTTTGTTATCCGATTGTAGCCTGCTGTTGGTTACGTCGCCTTCCGGTTTCGGGACAAGAGATTTGGCAAATGTTAACGGCCCATGATATCCTAGAAGAACATAAAGTCGCATTTCTAGAGCTATATGACTTCGGAATTAGCCTCCTGGTCCGCACTCAAGGCCGTCCCGCTGTAAAACGGAAACGTATGCAACCATTCT
>CAYWBS010000824.1:0-1649 GCA_964456215.1 uncultured Hyphomicrobiaceae bacterium | reverse complement strand
ATCTGAACGAGGACCTTTATAGAAAGGTACGCAACTCAATCGAGTCATGCGAGAAGTTATACAAGTCATGGGGAGGAAAATTTACCCATGATGAAATCAACCGCTATTTGGGATTCTTCGAAGATCTAGGGTTCTACGAAAATCGTAAGTTCTTGGGTAAGGACATCATCGGCCATTTTTACGGAGCTTATATTATCGAAGCTTATGAAAATATTGAATTGCAAAAATATATCTCCCTGCTGAGGAAAAATTCCGTGCAGCCGACAGCCTTTGAAAACTTCGAGATGCTGGCGAAAAAACTGGAAAGCGATTCGCGGTTCGAGCCGCTCGTGAAAACGGCAAGAACGATGTGCAATTCGCCCGCCGGGCCTTCTCGGTAGAAGGAGGGCTCACAAATCGCCATTCTCCGTTTCCTCGGAAAGGCCTATAATGTCAAACAAGGGCATAAGAGATTCGACGGGGGAGGATCATGCACTACTTTGCTCGTTTGACGCTGATCGCGCTTTTGGCCGCTCTTGCTTATCAAGGAACCGCTCTCGCCCAACGCACGAGCACTCCGCCATCAGTCGCGCCTTCGATCTCGCACGTTCCGGTGAGACCCGCGCCCGATCTTATGCTGCCATCGTCACCATCGCTGCCGAGCGTATCTCCACCACCGGTGATCGTGCGGCCGGAACCGGCGACGCCGCAAAGCCGGCCGGGTGGGTGTCCGGAAGGTCCACCCTGTCCTCCAACGGATCGAGAGGGTGAGCCTGCTTCTCGCTGATTGCATGACCGGGCTCTCAATTAGTCTTCGGTTTCGTACGGGTTCCGGAAGGTGGAGCGGTTCGGACCGAAGTGCGAACGGCTTATGGCTTGTAACCTACCGGGTAGGGAGGCGCTTCGGCCATGATCAAAATCGAAATACGCCGGTTCGCCGCGAGGAACGGATCCTCGGGAAATAAAGGTTGCGAATCGGCTTTGCCGGTCACGGAATAGAAGCGGTCATTTGGAACGCCGCTTTCAGCGAGAATGCGGCGCGCGGCTTTTGCACGGTCGGCGGAAAGATCCCACAGGGAATAGCCTGGACGTTCATAGAGCCGCGATGCGTCCGTATGCCCGGTAATGGCGATCCGGTTTGGCAACTGCTTCAGGATTGGCGCCATTTTGCTCAACAGTTTGCGCGTCCGCTGATATGGCTCTGTTGAGCCCGCGGCGAACATCGAGCGGCCTTCCTGGTCGACCAGTTGAATGTGAAGCCCTTCCGGCGTTTCCTCGAGAATGAGATTGTCGGACAATTCATTGATTTCCGGCATTTCCCGCCAAGCTTGTCTGAGGGACGCCGTCGCCAGAGCGAATTGTCGTGGCCGTTCGATTTCATTCTTCTCAATGTCGTGTGTGTTCGCTTCCGGCCCCTGCTTGGACTTTTGGTCGTGGCGATTGTTCGCGAAATCGGTGTCTTCTTCGCGGGGCAGGGGGGCGACCTGCTTGACATATTGGCGTACCGGTGCGCCGTCGATCTCGATCATGCCGGCCTTGCGCGCTTCGAAGCGGATACCGAAAGCTTCGCGCATCGAACCGGCGACGACCTGCAGTTTTTCCTTGTCCTGGATCGAAAATAAAATGATCAGCACGAAGAAACAGACCAGAATGGACATCAGGTCCGCGAA
>CAYWBS010000823.1:0-1650 GCA_964456215.1 uncultured Hyphomicrobiaceae bacterium | reverse complement strand
ACAACGCCGATGACCAGGCGGCAAGCGACCCAGGTTTGCTTCGGATCATTGCGCGGGCGCATGACTTTCAGGAGCGACTGCTGCAAGACCCTAACCTGACCGTGCCGGCTATCGCCAGTCAGGAGCGGCTTACCATCGGCTACTTGTCTCGCTTGCTGCGTCTCCCTTCGCTAGCACCCGATATCGTCACAACCATCATCAACGGCAAACATCCGCCTCAGCTCAGCGCGAAGCGACTAATGCGTTTGGCTCTCAAACTCCCCACCGACTGGGCCGAACAGAGGAAGCTCCTAGGGTTTCAGGAGCGATAAACGCGACTTCCGGCCTCGCATCCTGCAGGTGCTTCCCTACGACCGCCGTCGAAAATGTTGACCCCCAAATGCCCCTCGAGAGATTTTCGTGTCAGGGCGCGCGCGAATTCGATGAAAAGTCGTCTCTGCCGCTTCAAAACGGAATCCGAGGTGGCTAAAACTGGCCAGAATTCGCCGGGAAATCGACTCCTCTCGCCTAAGCCGTCGACGAGAAAGAGTGGCTGTGCTGAGAGGCTGTTGCAAACGTGTCTCGACTTGGTAATTCCCTGATCTACGGGAAATACAGGGAATTTCATCGAGATTGGCCGAGGCGCGCACGCTTCACACGAGCAGCGGACATTGTCGAGCGGATAAGTGATGTCAGGCTTTCCCCCACTAAGCGGACATGCTGACCGTTGGCATCAATGTCTGCTAAGTGCCAAAAGCGGACGTGAGGCTTGTCAGCACCGGAACCAGCTTCAAATTACCGCCATAGACCCAATTCAAAAAGAGGGTCCGAGCGAACTACGGCCTCGGCCCTAACTTCCATAAGGAGTCAAAACTTATGTGCCGTCTCTTTCTGCTGCTGTTCTTCATCGCCCTGGTGTCCACCCCGACCCTGGCCCAGGACGCGGAGGCCAAGCCGCAGGTCCTATTCACCAACGTGAATGTTTTCGACGGCGTCAATGAGAAGCGGATCGAGAACGCCAGCGTCCTCATTGAGGGCAATCTCATCAAGGACATCTCGACCGACCCGATCGAGGCCGAAGACGCGACCGTGATCGACGGCGACGGGCGTACGTTGATCCCCGGTCTGATCGACGCGCATTGGCACACCTCCTATTGCTGCGCGTCGCAGAATACGGTTGTGACCGGCGATATACTGGAAATCGCGATTCGCGGGGCGCTGGGGTCTGAAAAGACACTCCTGCGTGGCTTCACGACCGTGCGTGATGTGGGAGGCAACCCGTTCGCTACCAAAAAGATGATCGATGCGGGCGAAATTCCGGGCCCGCGCATTCTTCCCTCGGGCCCGCCAATTGGCCAGACCGGTGGTCATTTCGACTATCGTCCTTATCACTCCGTGCCATCCAACCCGGCCGATTCCTTGTGGTACTGGTACAGAAACGGGTTGATGATGATGGCCGACGGCGTACCGGACGTGATAAAGCGCGCCCGTGAGGTGATGCGCATGGGGGCAAGCCAGATCAAGATTTCTGGCGGGGGTGGTGTGTCGTCCGTCTATGATCCGCTCGACGTGCGGCAGTTCACTTTTGACGAATTGAAAGCCTTCGTCGAGGTGGCGGACACCTACAACACCTATGTCGCGTCGCACATTTTTACCGACGAAGCTGCGCAA
>CAYWBS010000822.1:0-1651 GCA_964456215.1 uncultured Hyphomicrobiaceae bacterium | reverse complement strand
CCGACGAGGGAGAAGACCACCGTCGAGAGCGTAAGCACCGCTTGATAGAAGCTGTTGAATTGGGTGACCAATATGAGGAACATGATAAACAAGGCGCCGGCCATCGCCTTGCCGAGGAAGGCGCCGGACTCTTTTTGCTCTTCATCCGCGCCGCGAAAGCGGAATACGACCCCTTCCGGCCATGATTGCGCTTTGATCCAGTTGTCCAATTCCTTCACCTTGTCGTCACCGGGCACGCCTTCAATTGTGTTTGCCTTGGCGGTCATGACGAAACGGCCGTCCTTGCGGGTTATGGTGTTAACGCGCGGCTGGGCTTGGCGTTTGACGAAATTTGCGATCGGAACGAGGCCGTTAGGCGTTTGAATGCGCAACTGGTCGAGTTGATTAATGGTGCGGTCGTCGCTCGGCAGGCGAAGGCGGATATCGACTTCGTCTTCCGAGTCGTCGGGGCGGTACTTGCCGACGAGAATGCCATTGGTGACCAGCTGGATCATGGCGCCGACGGAGGCAATGTCGGTGCCATAGCGCCCGGCCTCTTTCCTGGAAACCTTGACGATCCATTCGATGCCGGGGAGCGGGCGCGAATCTTCAATGTCTCTCAGACCCGACATGCCGCTCTCCAGGTGGTCGCGAACCTGTCCGGTCACGCTGCCAACCGTGGAGAGATTGTCGCCCCGAATTTCGAGTCGGATGGCCTTGCCGGTCGGAGGGCCATCTTCGCGTTTGCGGACTTCGACCTTTATTCCCGCCATATCCTTGGTCCGCTGGCGAATCTCTTCCAGGATGACCTTACCTTTACGCCGCGTCGCGTAGTCAGCCAGCTCGATCGTGATTTGGCCGATCTGATCGGTCGGCGCATCCTCTACGCCCTGCCCCAAAGCGGGGCCCGAGGAGCCGGAGCCAGTCGTCGTGAAGACGGATTTCAGTCCTTTGACGCGCAGCACTTCGCGCTCGACCTCCTTGACGAGGCCGAGCTGCTCGCCGGCGGAAAGATTGCCGCGTGCGGAGACAAAGATGATGGCCTGTTCCGGCTCGGTATCGACAAAGAATTCTACCCCGTTCGAATATCTGCCAAAGGCCATGAACACGCCGATCATGACCATCAGGGAGCCAAGCGCGACCTTTGCCGGATGCTGGATCAGAGTGCGCAGGCTGCGGACATAAAGGCCTGACAATCCTCCGATTTCGTCATAGTTAACCCGGCTGGTCCCGGAAAGTTTTCGCGCCAGGTCTGCATCGTTCGCCTGTGCTTCGCTTCTGCCGAAAAGAGAGCCGATGACCGGCAAGAAGATCATTGCCGTGATCAACGATGCCGACAACACGATGATGACCGTAATGGGAAGATATCGCATGAACTCGCCGGGCACGCCGGGCCAGAAGAGGAGCGGCAGGAAAGCCGCAAGCGTGGTTGCCGTCGAGGAGACGACGGGCCAGAACATCCGTTTGGCGGCCAACAAATAGGCTTCGCCGCGAGGCAACCCTTCAGCCATTTTGCGGTCTGCGTATTCGACGATGACGATGGCGCCATCGACGAGAATGCCGACCGTGATCACCATGCCGAACATCAGCATCATATTGACGGTCATGCCGAGCAGTCCGATCGTCAAGAAGCCAATCATAAATGACGCCGGTATGGCGAAACCGACCATGA
>CAYWBS010000821.1:0-1653 GCA_964456215.1 uncultured Hyphomicrobiaceae bacterium | reverse complement strand
CGCACAACTGACATTGGCAAATATTATGAACGCCAATCCCAAAACACACCCCTGAATCGTCCTAATCATCTCGCACTCCCGTTCCCGCTACCCCGCTGAGTCGACCTGCGTCGACATGACCGGTAGCTTTTCCCAATAAACGCGGCGCCGCTTCCGGCCCCGCATCCCTTCCGTCCAGCAAAAATGCTAATTCGTTGAGCAACGTGATTTGGCCCGCCTCATTAGCCCCCAAATAGACATATTTCGACCATATTTGCGGTTTGCCGCAAAAGCAATATGGTTAATAAAAAGCTTCGACAGACTAACTTGAATAACCAATCGAAGATGCAATTTTACAACATAGTTATCCACAGAGAAAATTTGCTTCTCTGGAATAATGTTTAGCTTTCTTTGGCGAAAAACTTTCACTAGGCCCGTAAAATTAAACCTCGGACATAGCGAAATACTGTAAATCTGTGGAAACATTGTGGAAATCGGAGATGGCCACCAGCCGCTATTTCGGGGCGAGGCGACATTAATTGGCCATGAATTGCAGCCGCATATGCCTATCCGACAATCGCCGCGGAGTTCGACCAGCCAGTTCGAGCGGGCCCGTAAGTTCGGCGGTTTTGAGGGAATTTTCGGCGAATTCCGGCAACAAAACCCGATCCCATCTTGGCCTGCCGCGCACGCCCCAAGGCCCATTCGAGTCACTTGAGTCCATCGGAGGTTTGCAAGGGGCACATGATTTGCGTGGCTCGCAATTTGAATTGTGAACGCGATGGCAACTTGATAAGGGAGGTTCGTGGGCAGGACGTTGTGGAGTGATCCGTCGGGGACCGCTCAATCAAAAAAAGTTTCGAAAGTCGCTCAATGTACGAAGCGTTTTACGGTCTGAAGGAAAAGCCGTTTTCCATTCTCCCGGATCCGGATTTTCTGTATTGGGGGAAAGAGCACAGCATGGCGTTCGCCATGCTTGAATATGGTGTGATGAACAGCGCTGGTTTCACGGTCGTTACCGGCGATGTCGGTTGCGGCAAGACCACCCTCATCCGTCAGCTTCTCAGAAATATACAACCTTATGTCATCGCGGGCGTCGTTTCGAATACACGCGCGGACACAAGCGAACTGATCAAGTGGATTTTGATGGCCTTTGATCTGCCGTTTGGCGAAGCTTCCTACGTTACCCACTATCAGCAATTCCAGAAATTCCTCCTGGATCAATATCAGCACGGCCGGCGCACGGTGCTGATTATCGACGAAGCGCAGAATCTGGGCGTAGAAACCGCCGAAGAGCTGCGTATGCTCTCGAATATCAATGCCGATAAGGATCAGATCCTGCAGCTTATCCTGGTTGGCCAGCCGCATCTCAAGGAACTCTTGCAGCGCCCGGAGCTGACGCAGTTCGCTCAACGGGTTGCTTCCGACTTTCACTTGCGGCCACTCAATGTCGATCAGGGGATAGACTACATCAATCACCGCCTCTATGTGGCAGGGAGTGAAACAGCCTTGTTCACCAAGGAAGCGTGCACGCTCATTGCCGAAGCGAGCCGCGGCATCCCCCGGCTGATCAATATTCTCTCCGATACGTCGCTCATTTATGGATTTTCCTGGGAAGCCAAGGAAATTAACAGTGAAATCGTCAAATATGTCATTCACGACAAACTGCAATAT
>CAYWBS010000820.1:0-1668 GCA_964456215.1 uncultured Hyphomicrobiaceae bacterium | reverse complement strand
CCTTGCTAAGCTACCGGCCCTGGGACGCGGCCGTCGAGCACACTTTCGACAACCGCGTGGCCGCGGGCACCCTCAAGCTCGGCCTGGCGCGCGGAATCGCGCTACTGGCGCCCGCGATCGCCGGACTGAGCGTGGCGGAATACGCGCCCAACGCGGTCAAGAAAACGGTGACCGGAACCGGCCATGGCGGCAAGGAACAGATTCGCGCCATGCTGCGCTATCTGTTGCCGCGGGCCAATCCGGAAAGCGGCGACGCGGCGGATGCGCTCGCCGTCGCCATCACCCATGCGCATATGCGCCACGCGGCGCGCCTCGAGAAGAAGCTGAGCCAATCGGCGCTCGCCGCCGGGCGGCTTGCAGGCGCGGCGCCATGATCGGCAAGCTCAAGGGCATCGTCGACTCGCGCGGCGGCGACTGGGTCATTATCGATGTCGGCGGCGTCGGCTACGAGGTGGTCTGCGCGCCGCGCACTTTGGCGGCGCTCCCGGCCATCGGCGAAGAGGTGAGCCTGGCCATCGAAACCCATGTCCGCGAAGATCAGATCCGCCTGTTCGGCTTTGTGAGCGAAGGGGAGCGGACCTGGTTCCGCCTGCTCCAGAATGTCCAGGGCGTCGGCGCCAAGGTGGCTCTCGCCATATTGGGCACGCTGGCGCCGGGCGATCTTGCCAACGCCATCGCCATGCAGGACAAGGCCATGGTCGCCCGCTCGCCAGGCGTCGGCCCGAAGGTCGCGCAGAGGATCGTTTCGGAATTGCGGGACAAGGTTCCGGCGCTGGCGCCGCGCGGCGTGAACATAACCGGGATCGGTGCGCCCGCCCCGGATCTCGGCACCAGCGCCGCCGCCGATGCCGTCTCGGCGCTCGCCAATCTCGGCTATGCGCCGGCGCAGGCGAGCGCCGCCATCACCGCCGCCGCGCAAGCCGCCGGCGCCGAGGCGAAGACGGAGGAGCTGATCCGGCTGGGTCTGAAGGAGCTTGGACGATAAGGGGTAAGGGGATGTGTTAGGTTTGAGTCCCTCCTTTTCGGCAATGGGAGGTAAGGAAGGGGTGAACCCCCGGCGATAAGGGTCTCATCCGCCCCGGCGCCGCGCACGCGGCGAAACGCGATGAATTGCGGAATGGTTTGCAGCAGGTGCTGAATGTCTGAACGGCTCGTTGAGAGGGAAAAAATGGCGGGCGACGGGCCCGAGGCTTCATTGCGTCCGCTCATTCTCGACGAGTTCATCGGCCAGGAGCGGGCGCGGTCGAATTTGCGGGTCTTCATCGAAGCCGCCCGGACCCGGGGCGAGGCGCTGGACCACGTTCTCTTCGCCGGCCCGCCCGGCCTCGGCAAGACGACGCTGGCGCAGATCGTCGCCCGCGAGCTCGGCGTCAATTTCCGCGCCACGTCCGGACCCGTCATCGCCAAGTCCGGAGACCTTGCGGCCTTGCTCACCAATCTCGAAGACCGCGACGTGCTGTTCATAGATGAAATCCACCGCCTCAACCCCGCCGTCGAGGAAATCCTTTACCCGGCCATGGAGGATTTTCAGCTCGATCTGATCATCGGCGAAGGCCCGGCGGCGCGCTCGGTGCGCATCGATCTGTCGCGGTTCACGCTGGTCGGCGCGACGACCCGCTCCGGCCTGTTGACGACGCCGCTCCGCGACCGTTTCGGAATTCCCGTGCG
>CAYWBS010000819.1:0-1669 GCA_964456215.1 uncultured Hyphomicrobiaceae bacterium | reverse complement strand
ATTAGGGCCTTTTTGTTGGATGAGAAGGGTTATGAGCCGTCAATCCTCAAGGACGTTGAATATCTCGGGACTGACCACACCGCTAACGGCGTCGTCTGCCGCCTCCGGCACGCTCCGATGCCGAAGTTCAAGGTCGTCTTGTTTTTGAAAAAACGATTTGTGATTGCACGCGAGGCGCCGACCCAGCGCGAAGCGATCACCAAGTGGAAGGAACTGTACGCCGGGGCCGCGCATCTTCTTGGCGCGCATTACGACCGCTCATGCGTCGATCCGTCCCGCCTCCAGTACATGCCGCGGCGCCCGAACAAAAATGACCCTTTCGTTCTCAAGATTTTCGGTGGTGAACCTATTGACCTATCGACGGTCGAACGTAAACCGGTCCTAAGCAAGACGAAGAAAGACCCATTCCGGGAGGCCGGCCAGCGTGCGTCCGGCCAAGTATTTGCAACGCCGGGCCTCCTGAAGTTCATGGCTCAACACGCGCATGTTTTCGAAGCGGCCGACTTCTTCCAGGAGCACGACCCCGACGGTGTGCGTGCCGAGGTCTCGCTGGGGTTGGAGGTGCGATGCCCGAACGATGACATGCATTCCAATGCGGGCGATGAGAACGACCGTGCGTGCCTTGTCACCAACGGCACGGAGAACGAGCAGGAGTCCGGATTCATTTGGAAATGCCAGCATCACAGTTGCCAGGAACACGACCGGGCGAAACTCCTGGACATGTTCTTGCAGCAGCACGAGCTTGGAATAGACGACTGCCTGAAACACTGCGCAGAAATCGCCGGAGACGTAATCCAGCAGCGCGAGCGGTTGTCGATATACCACGACCAGGAAAAACGAACCGTACTTCTGGCAAAAGTGCACACCGATATCGGCGCGCTTGAAGTCGGGCAACTCGGCAAGGCGCAGGCGATCATTGACGACATGGCGCTTTTAGGGCTGGCAGATCTGGAAGCACTGGAGCTTCTCGGGGACATCAACCGCGCCGTGAAGGACCCGAATGACAGACGCGTTAGTCATCTCTCGACGCTCAAAGACGCCTACAAGAACGCCGTCAATGAGATTGTGCATCTGGACAGGCAGCGCAGGGCAGACGAGCAGGACAATGCGCTTTCAGAGGTATTGGACAAATACAACCAGGAATTCGCCGTCGCAAGTGCCGGTCAGGATGTACGGGTGGTCCGGCTGCCAAAGAAATTGACGGACAAATTCGACCTGTTGCGGAAGCAGGCCTTCATCGACCTTGAAGCGCCCAACAAAATCGAAGTGATGTCGTCAGGCGACGAGTCGGATTTGATTGAACCGGCGAAGTACTGGCTGACGTGGCAAGAGCGCAAGACCTATCCAGGCGGGCTAGTGTTCGAGCCCTCTAAAAAATGCCCTGATGGAGCGCTGAACATCTGGCGCGGGTTTAGCGTCGAAGGGGTCGAAGGCGATTGGTCATTGTTGCGCGGGCACCTTTACAGAACCTTGTGTCACGAGAACCCGTATTGGTTCGCATATATGATGTCGTGGCTCGCCGACCTAGTTCAAAATCCCGGCGGCGAGAGGCACGGCGTAGCGATCGTCGTCAAGGGAAAGAAAGGGACGGGGAAGACAAAACCTGCTTCATGGGTGTCTGACGTCAGCGCCTATGGGACAGATTTGTAGAATCGCATAAGGGAGGATT
>CAYWBS010000818.1:0-1678 GCA_964456215.1 uncultured Hyphomicrobiaceae bacterium | reverse complement strand
CGATTGTCGCCGCCTATAAGACGGGACGCGGCGGTTTCCGCGTCCGCGCCACATGGACGAAGGAAAAGACCGGCCGCGGCGGCTACGAGATCGTGATTACGGAAATTCCTTACCAGGTCCAGAAATCACGGCTGATCGAGAAAATCGCGGAACTCATTCTGACGAAGAAAGTGCCTCTGCTTGAGGATGTGCGCGATGAGTCGGCGGAGGAAATTCGCATCGTTCTGGAGCCGAAGAGCCGGGCCGTCGATCCGGTCGTCATCATGGAGTCGCTGTTCAAGCTCACCGACCTGGAATCCCGCGTCAGCCTCAATATGAACGTGTTGAGTTTCGGCCAAATTCCGAATGTGCTCGGCCTTGGCCAGGTGCTCCGGGAATGGCTGGACCACCGCAAGGTGGTCCTTATCCGCCGCAGCGAAAGCCGGCTGAAGAAGATCGAGCACCGGCTCGAAGTTCTCGACGGCTACCTCATCGCCTATCTCAATCTCGACGAGATCATTCGCATCATCCGGGAAGAGGACGAGGCGAAGGCGGTGATGATGGCGGCGTTTTCTCTTTCGGATGTGCAGGCCGAAGCCATCCTCAACATGCGCCTCAGGTCTTTGCGCAAGCTTGAGGAAATCGAGATCCGCAAGGAGCACGAGTCGCTTACGGAGGAACAGCGCGAATTGAAGTCGCTGCTCAAATCCGACGACAAGCAATGGTCCCGAATTGCCGCCGAAATCAAGGAGATCAGGGAGAAATTCGGCAAGGGCACGGAAAACGGCAAACGCCGGACGAGCTTCGCCGAGGCGCCGGTCGTCGATGTCGACATTTCAGCCGCCATGATCGAAAAGGAGCCGATCACGGTGATCCTTTCCGAGAAGGGGTGGATCCGGGCGATGAAGGGGCACATGGAGGATCTCGCCGGTCTGCAGTTCAAGACCGGGGACCGGCTGAAGCGGGCGGTCAAGGCCTGGACGACGGATAAGCTTGTACTGTTCGCCACGAACGGCAAATTCTACACGATTAACGGCGACGCGCTGCCGGGAGGGCGAGGGCACGGCGACCCCGTGCGGCTGATGATCGATTTCGAGGAGAACCACGACACCGTGGAGCTTTTCGTTCACAATCCAGGCCGCAGGCTGCTGGTCGCTTCGACGGCAGGAAATGGCTTTATCGTCAATGAGGACGATGTTGTCGCCGCAACGCGAAAAGGCAAACAGGTCTTGAACGTCGTCGCGCCCGAGGAAGCGGCCGCGTGCGTTCCCGCGGAAGGCGATAGCGTTGCCGTCATTGGCGAGAACCGAAAACTCCTGGTTTTTCCGATCGCGGAGCTCAATGAAATGTCCAGGGGGCGGGGTATGCGGTTGCAGCGCTATCGCGACGGCGGCCTTTCGGATGTCAAGGTCTTCGACATGGAGGACGGCTTGAGCTGGGTCGATTCGGCCGGACGCAATTGGACGGTCGAGGATCTTTTGACGTGGCAGGGCGTCCGGGCGCAGGCCGGCCGCCTGCCTCCCAAAGGTTTTCCAAAGAGCAATAAATTTGGCGGCAATTTTGCCTAATTCAGACCAAATTTTGCCAGTAATGCCATATAAGAATCTAAAGTGGGGTGAGCAGTGAGTCTGCGGGGGGAAAGTAGGTGGGCGTATGTTCATTACTGTCGATTGATACTAGGGGGGTTGCCTTGCGTCTC
>CAYWBS010000817.1:0-1688 GCA_964456215.1 uncultured Hyphomicrobiaceae bacterium | reverse complement strand
GTCCGCCCGGGCCCGGATTTCCCGGAGCCTTGCTGAAAAACGCTCTGAACGGGATGGGCAGCAGATAGGCGATGTTCAGAAGCGAGGAAATCATCAAGATCGCGACCATGGCGAGCTGATCGCTCTCGAAAGCGCCGAGCGCCAGGTACCATTTGCCCCACAAGCCGCCAAGAGGAGGCAGGCCGATAATACTGAGCGCGCCGACAAGAAATGCGGCAAATGTGAACGGCATTGCCCGTCCGAGACCGGCAAGTTCGCTGACCTCGGTCTTGTGCGCGGCGGTATAGATAGCGCCCGCGCAGAAGAACAAGGTGATCTTGCCGAAGGCGTGCATCGCTATATGCATACTGCCGCCGACCATCGCCGCGCCATTGGCGAGAGCGGCGCCGAGAACCACGTAGCTGAGCTGGCTCACCGTCGAATAGGCCAGCCGCGCCTTCAGATTGTCCTTAGTCATCGCCACCAGAGAGGCAATGAGGATGGTGGCGCCGGCGACATAGATCAGCCACTGATTTTGTCTGCTTGCCGCCAGAAACTCGATGCCGAAGATGTAGACCAGAACCTTCATCACGGTAAACACGCCGGCCTTGACGACGGCAACCGCATGCAAAAGCGCGCTGACCGGGGTTGGCGCGACCATCGCCGATGGAAGCCAGCGGTGAAACGGCATCAGCGCGGCCTTGCCGATGCCGAAGGCATAAAGGCCGAGCAAGACGCCGACGGTCAGACCGTCGGCCTTGCCGGCGAGAATTCCGCCGGCGGTAAAATCCGTCGTGCCGGTCAAAACCCAGGTCCAGATAATCGCCGGGAGAAGCAGGACCATGGATGTCCCGAGGAGGAGCAGGAGATAGACCCGCCCTCCCGTGCGCGCCGCGTCGTCCGCCTTGTGGGCGACAAGCGGGTACGTCGACAGCGTCAAAAGCTCATAGAACAGGAACAGCGTAAAAAGGTTCTTGGCAAAGGCGACCCCCATGGTGCTCGAAAGTGCGATTGCGAAACACATGAAGAACGGCGTCTGCCGCGGCTCGTTATTGCCGCGCATATAGCCGATCGAATAGAGCGAGTTGACCACCCACAAAGTCGAAGCGACGAGCGCAAACAGCATGCCCAGAGGCTCGACTTCGAGGGCCAGCGGCACGCCGGAGACGACTTCCAGACTTCCCGTCGCGGGCCTGGCTCCCTTTAGGACGCGACCGAGAAGGGCGATGACATCGGCCGCCAGTAGTCCGGCCGCAATCAGGGTCACGGCCTCGCGAATGTTCGGCCAGCGCGAGAAAAGCGGGATGAGCACCACGGCGGCTGCCGGAATAATGAGGGCCAGGGCGACCAGGCTAGCGTCCGTCATCTGAACCCTCCCAACAGCAATGCGGCCGCCTTTCCGGCGACCCCTGCCGAGATATCGGTAAAGAAGCCGAAATATATCGTCGCAAGCGTCAGAACCCAGATCGGTACGAGCATTGCCAATGGCGGTTCCGTGGCCGCCGCACATTCTTCCGACGGTGGCCGGAACCAGGCGATTTCAACGACCCTGCCAATATAAACGACGGCCAGAAGCGAGCTCAGCACAATCAGGAAGGCAAGCCACCACCAGCCCTTTTCGAGTGCACCGGCGGCCAGGTACCATTTACTGATGAAGCCGGCCGTTCCCGGCGTGCCAATGATGCTCAGCCCGGCGATGACGAAGCTTA
>CAYWBS010000816.1:0-1692 GCA_964456215.1 uncultured Hyphomicrobiaceae bacterium | reverse complement strand
CGGCTGGTGGGAACGCCGCTCGTCCGGCCGGACCAGGACGCAAATTGGCTTTATCGCGAAGCGCCGTTTGTGGTTCTGGCGCACAGCACCGATCCCGATCCGGTATTCATCTATGCCAACAAGACGGCGCAGGCCTGCTTTGGTTATTCCTGGGAGGAGTTCCTCACGTTACCGTCGCGGCTTTCGGCCGAGCCCCTCGACCGGGCCGAACGGCAGACTTTGTTGGACAAGGTCACCCGTGACGGCTTTCTTTCAAGTTATCGCGGCGTGCGCGTTGCCAAGTCCGGCCGGCGCTTTATCATCGAGGACGGGATCGTCTGGCAACTCATCGACCGGGCCGGAAACCGCCACGGTCAAGCCGCGACGTTCGGCTCGTGGCGGGACGTTTGAGGGTGGGCTACTTCAGCTGCACTTTGGATCGCGGGCGCAGTGCGCTCATTTTGGAGCTGGCATGACGGAGCAGGACCCGCTGATCTTCATCGTCTCGGGCGAGGCCTCGGGCGACAATCTCGCCGGCAAGCTGATGGGAGCGCTCAAGCGCAAGACCGGCGGCCGAATCCGTTTTGCCGGCGTCGGCGGGCCGCAGAGCGAGAAGCAAGGGCTGACAAGCCTCTATCCGGTGAGCGATCTTTCCTTGATGGGCCTCGCCGAGGTGCTGCCGCATCTGCCGCGCCTTGTCCGCCGCCTCAACGAAACGAGCGCGGCCGTACGGCGGCTCAAACCCGCCGCCGTCGTGACCGTCGATTCCCCGGGATTTAACCTCAGGCTTGCCCGCCGGCTGCGCGGCTCAGGGATCCCGGTCATTCACTACGTCGCGCCGCAGCTCTGGGCATGGGCGCCCTCTCGCGCCCGCAAGCTCAAGCAAAGCGTCGACCACATCATGGCGCTTCTGCCCTTCGAGGTGCCCTTCTTCGAGAAATACGGCATCCCTTGCACCTATGTCGGCCACCCCGCCATCGATGGGGGCGTGGAACACGGCGACGGACCAGGTTTCCGCTCACGCCACGGACTTCCCGCCAACGCGCCTGTCCTTTGCGTCCTGCCGGGCAGCCGGGGTGGCGAAGTGCGCCGCATGATTCCTGTCTTCGGACAGACCCTGCTTCGCCTGAAAGAAAAATATTCCGATCTGCACGTCGTCATCCCGGCCGTCCATTCGGTTGCCCAGGACGTAAAGGACATGACGAGAGATTGGCCATTGGTCCTTATTGTCGACAGCTCCGAACGGCCCGATGTTTTCGCCGCCGCCGATGCCGCCATGGCCAAATCGGGCACCGTTACGCTTGAGCTTGCGCTTGCCCATGTTCCGATGGTGGTGGCCTACCGGGTCAGTCCCGTTTCAGCTTTTCTTGTGCGCCGCATGGGCGTCAGCGTCGAGCATGCTTCTCTGGTCAACCTGCTTGCAGGCCGCGAAGTAGTGCCCGAACGCATCCAGGAGGACTGCACGCCGGAGAAACTGGCCGCGTCCGTCGATGAGATCCTCGGATCGGAATCCGTTCGGGCTTCGCAGCAGCAAGCCTTCAAAGAAGTAACGCGGGCGCTTGGCGACCCCACGCCGCCCCCGAGCGAACGCGCGGCCAAGGTCGTGCTCGATATTATCGGCTAGGAGCCGGCTCCGCCGGCGGGTTTGGTGGGCCGGTTCAGCACCTTTTGCAGGTGCTCCTCGATACTGTCATTGATCAGGCCGGCGACGCG
>CAYWBS010000815.1:0-1697 GCA_964456215.1 uncultured Hyphomicrobiaceae bacterium | reverse complement strand
GGTCTGCATATGTCGTCCCTGTCGCGAAATCCGGATCTTCTGGAGGCGATAGAAAACGTAGAGCTGACGGGTTCGGTCACCGTCGTCTATTCGGAACGCGTGCCCGTGGAGCGGCGCATGGCGACGACGATCGCCGAATTGCGGGATTCTCATCTGGTCCGGGGGAAGGCCGCCTGCCTCGTTTCGTTCCGCGACATGACCGAGCAGGAGCGGCTCGGTCAGATGCGCGCCGATTTTATCGCAAACGTCAGCCACGAACTGCGCACACCTCTGGCGTCGGTGCGCGGTTTTATCGAAACCCTGCAGGGGCCGGCGCGCGATGATCCGGAGGCGCGAAGGCGTTTCCTCGAAATAATGGCCGAACAGTCCGGGCGCATGACCCGCCTGATCGATGATTTGCTGTCATTGAGCCGGATCGAGATGAAGGCGCATCTGATCCCCGCGGATGAGGTGGATATCGTTCAGACCGTGAAATATGCGTCGGCGACGCTCGAACCGCTTGCAAAGAACAGGAGCATCAAGTTGACCATGGCGGCTGCTCCCGCGGATGAAATATGGGTGAAGGGTGAACGCGACGAGCTTGTGCAGGTCTTCCAAAACCTTATTCAAAACGGGCTCAAATATGGCAGGAATGGCGGAAAAATTGATGTGGAATTCCGGCGCCGGCCCGCGGTAGGCGGCCAGCCCAGGAGGATCGCCGTTTCCGTATCCGACGACGGCCCCGGCATCGCCCCCGAACACGTGCCGCGAATCACGGAGCGATTTTATCGCGTCGACGTGGCGTCGAGCCGCGAAAAAGGTGGTACCGGCCTCGGACTTGCGATCGTCAAGAATGTCGTGAACCGGCATCGTGGCGAGCTTGAAATCACCTCGTCTCCGGGCAAGGGATCGACCTTTACCGTCGTGCTGCCTGAACTCCGGGAAGTCACAAAGCCAAAATCCCGCGATTGACGGCCGAAACGCTGCCGTCGCAACAGGAAAATCCTTGCAGGGCCGCAAGGCGGTAAAATGAGAGCCTTGAAAATTGTAATGTTTCCAAACACTTAGACTGTCATAAATCTCTTAATTGCATGCTCTAAAACCGTAGCAGGCAGCAAGGAGTATTTGAATTGGCAGACTGGCTGCCACGATCACACTCCAATCCTCTTGTTTCAGGGAGAGCACAGTGAAGACCAGATTTATCGCCTACGCAGCGGCGGTCGCCGTTGCCGGTGCGTTTGCGGGCAGCCCTGCGGCGGCCCGTGACCACATCAAGATCGTCGGCTCATCGACGGTTTATCCATACTCACAGGCTGTGTCGGAAGAATTCTCCAAGAAAACGGGTATGAAAGCGCCCGTACTCGAGTCCACAGGTACCGGCGGCGGCATGAAGATCTTCTGCCAGGGCGTCGGCGAGAAGCATCCCGACATCACTAACGCCTCGCGCGCCATGAAAAAATCCGAATGGGAATTGTGCAAGAAGAATGGCGTAACGGACATCACCGAGGTGAATATCGGCTATGATGGTCTGTCGATAGCGATTTCCCGTAGCGGTAAGTATTTCGACCTCACCAAGGAACAGATTTTCAAGGCACTGGCCGCGGAACTTCCCTCCGGTGACAAATGGGTTCCAAACCCGAACAAAAAATGGAGTGATGTCGATAAATCGCTGCCCGACTCACCGATCCTCGTCTATGGCCCTCCTCCGACCTCCGGTA
>CAYWBS010000814.1:0-1699 GCA_964456215.1 uncultured Hyphomicrobiaceae bacterium | reverse complement strand
ATGCGCATAGGAAGTGCGGCTGCGACGGAAGACGCCTGAAAGGTATATGAGGAAAGGACATCCACCAAACAATGCGGATCTCGACCGAGGGTACCGAAAGCGGTACGCCTCTTGCTGAGCGCATGCTTGGAAACCAGCGTTTGGCTTCGCTGCTTGACACAATTCTGGAATGCCTGGACGACGCAAAGGCGGAAGATGTGGTCAGCATCGATTTGCAGGGAAAGACATCCATTGGCGATGTCATGATTATCGCGTCAGGCAGGTCGCAGCGCCAAGTCGGTGCCATCGCCGATAAACTCTCGAAAAAACTCAAAGACGATGGCTTTGGGCGCGTACGCATCGAAGGTCAGCCAAATTGCGACTGGGTGCTCATAGATGCCGGCGACGTCATCGTTCACATTTTCAGGCCGGAAGTCCGAGATTTTTACAATCTTGAAAAAATGTGGTCGGCGGCAAATCCGGCGGATCTTGTCACGGTGTCATGACGGAAGCCGCCAGATGGCGCCGGTCGCCTGCGCCATGAGTACCTGAACCCATATGCGAATCTATCTTGGCGCGGTCGGCACGTTGAAGGACGGCGCGGAGCGGAGCCTTTTCGAGCGCTATGCGAATCGGTTCGACCAATGTGGCCAACAGGTCCGTATCGGCCCTTTGACTGTCGCCGAGGTACCGGAGAGCCGGGCGCGCTCTGTTTCGCAACGGATGAGGGATGAGGGCGCCGCACTTTTGAAGAAGATTCCGACCGAAAGTATATTGATAGCGCTCGATGAGAAAGCTGCCGGATTCAGCAGCCGGGCACTAGCCGGCATGCTGGAGAAGGATCGCGATGAAGGTGCGCGCAGCCTTGCTTTTCTCGTTGGCGGCGCCGACGGCCATGGTGATGACCTATTAGCGACGGCGCACCGGAAACTGTCACTTGGCCAAATGACTTATCCCCATGGGCTTGCCCGGATAATACTTGCCGAACAGCTTTATCGGGCGACGACAATCCTATCCGGCCATCCCTACCATCGCGATGGACGGTAGATCCTGGCAATCCGCGCCGGCCGGCCAGGTTGACGAGGATGGCTCGTCGGTGATGACAGTAAATGATAAATCGTTCCACGGAATGGCAAAATCCTGAAGAATTTTTGCCGCTTTGCAGCTATAAGGACCGTTGTCATGGCCGCCGTTCTTGGCCTTAAATTCGAACTGATATCATGCATTATCGCAGCGGCTGATGTTCACTGATTGGCTATTCTTTGATGGACTCTGAGCCGGATGGCTGACCGAATTAGACGATATGGGCAGCGGGCCGCATTGTTCCGTTGCTTGGCGGCGGCCATGCTGGTGATGGTTTGCCTGCCGGCGGCTGTCTGCGGCCCGTCCCGGGCACAAGCCGAAAATGATCCTGATCAGGCGAAACAGCGCCTAAAGGAGACGAAGCGCGCGCTCGAGGCAGCACGGCAAAAGGAAGAAAGTCTTTCAAAAGATATCAAATCGCTGACTTCGGAGAGGGCGAGGCTTAATAAGCTGTTAATCGATACGGCCAAACGCGTTAAGACGGGGGAAGCATCCTTATCGAAAATTGAAAGCCGCCTCGGCGAACTCTACAAACAGGAAAAAAGCATCCGCAGTTCAATCGGCCAGCGGTACGGCACACTTGCTAAACTTCTTGCGGCCATGCAACGTATGGGCAGGCAACCGCCGCCGGTCATGA
>CAYWBS010000813.1:0-1701 GCA_964456215.1 uncultured Hyphomicrobiaceae bacterium | reverse complement strand
ACTGCAAGCGCAATCGTCGAGGCCGCCCGGAAGTTTCAGCTCGATCTGCCGATCTGTGATGCCGTTCATCGTGTCATTACCGGAGAAATCAGCGTCGACTCGGCGATCGAAGAGCTTCTGTCGAGGCCCTTCCGCACGGAAACGTAATTGACGCAGGCGCCGGACGCCCAGCCTTGAAGGACCGATCTGGACAGGATCACCTCCATCCACCTATGTTGGCCGCGAACATTGAGGGAGGCTCCATGATTTTTGCCCTAATTTGCACGGATAAGTCACCCCAAGGTTTTGAGCTTCGCAAACAGGCCAACCGCGAACATCTGAAATACTTGGCGAGCTTGAAGGAAAAACTGAAATTCGCCGGACCCTTTACGACCGAAGACGGCAGCAGACCCACAGGCAGCCTGATCGTTATTGAGGCGGCAAACCTGGCGGAAGCGGAGACCATCGCCGCTCGCGACCCTTACGCGACGACCGGCGTATTCGAGTCCGTCGATATCCGGCCTTGGAAATGGCTGCTCGGCCATCCAGGAGCGTGACTATGGCCTATTGGCTCATCAAATCGGAACCCGGCACATGGTCCTGGGATCACCAGGTCAAATGCGGCAAAGCGGGGACAGAGTGGGATGGCGTTCGCAATTATCAGGCGCGCAATGCCATGAGGACAATGAAAAAAGGAGATCTCGGATTTTTTTACCATTCCGTGGACGAAAAACGCATCGTTGGCATTGTCAAGGTTGTCAGGGAAGCGCATCCGGACTCGACGGATACGACCGGTACCTGGGAATGCGTTGACTTCGCAGCGCTTTGTGACCTGCCAAACCCGGTTTCCCTGGACGATGTCAAGGCTGAGGCAAAGCTCGGTGACATGGTTCTTGTCAAGAATTCCCGCCTTTCCGTACAGCCGGTGACCGCCACGGAATGGAAACTCATCTGCAAAATAGGAGGGCTCAAAGTGGCGCCTTAGCGGCGACGCCGTCTTCGACACGCTTGGCAGTATTCAGGCGCGTTCCAGAACGATCCGTTAAGGGACCTCGGAGCAGTCAAGAAATGCATTTTGGCGGAATAAACTACCTTGCCGTCGTGGTCGCAGCCGCGGCGGGATTTGGCGTCGGCATGGCCTGGTACATGTTATTCGGCAATGCCTGGATGGCGGCCCTCGGCAAAACTCGCGAGGCGCTGAAGCCGCGGCCCACCCCCTTCATTGCCGCCGCGATTTGCCTGCTCGTTATGGCCTATCTGCTCGCCGGCTTCATTGGCCATTTGGGAGACGCTCAGATTACCTTGAAGAATGGCGTCATTTCCGGTTTTTTTGTTTGGGCCGGTTTCGTCATTACCTCCATGATCGTTAACCACTCCTTTCAGGGAGCCTCGCGCGCGCTCACGCTGATTGACGGCGGCCATTGGCTGGCCGTCCTCATTGTTATGGGCGCCGTGATCGGTCTGTTCGGCGTTTAGAGCCGGCGGCGAGCAATGCGAGGGCCAGCCCGGAGCTAGCGAACGGGTGCCTTCAGGCTGGCGAATAGTCCGTGAAATCATACAACTAACGTGCCGCTTGCCGCCAACCGGCCCACTCTTCATAATGGCGACGAAGTTTTGTCCGCAGGGGAGAAAATGCGCCATGTCAGAGGAAAAAGTTTACGACGTGCCACCGGAATGGGCGAGCCGCGCCTTTATCGATAATCAGAAATATCTCGACATGTA
>CAYWBS010000812.1:0-1711 GCA_964456215.1 uncultured Hyphomicrobiaceae bacterium | reverse complement strand
CCTTGCACTTACCGGTAAAGCCCCGGTCATACGCCGGTGGCCTATGATTCCCGGCATCGATTTCGCTGGCGTCGTTGAATCGAGTCAAAGCAGCGAGTTTGAGCCGGGGAGCAAAGTAGTCGTCAACGGCTGGGGGCTTGGTGAGACGCATTTTGGCGGCTACGCGGAATATGCTCGGGTGAAAGCAGACTGGCTCATTCATATACCCGGGCAGTTCACGACTTCGCAGGCTATGGCAATCGGGACGGCGGGCTATACGGCAATGCTTGCTGTCCTGACACTGGAATTCCATAACGTGACACCTGATGCCGGCCCTGTTCTCGTTACCGGAGCCGCAGGGGGTGTTGGCAGCGTCGCGGTCGCAATCTTAGGTCAACTTGGGTTTGATGTGCATGCGTCAACCGGCCGGCCCGAGGAAGAGTCCTTCCTGAAGGAATTAGGAGCTGCCGAAGTGCTCGACCGTTTTGAATTCTCGGAGCCCGGAAAGCCGCTGGGAAAAGAGCGATGGGCGGCCGCGATTGATGTTGCCGGAAGTCATACGCTCGCCAATGTCGTCAGCCAAATCCAATATGGCGGTGTGGTGGCCGCTTGCGGCCTTGCCCAGGGAATGGATTTTCCCGTTACCGTCGCCCCCTTTATATTGCGAGGCGTTACGCTTTCAGGCGTCGACTCGGTGATGGCGCCGCGATCCAAGCGCATCGACGCCTGGACGCGACTTGCCATCGATCTGAATGCCGGAAAACTTGACGCGCTCACGAGCAATCACCCCATCGAGGATGTAACGAAGCTGGCGCCGGAGATCCTTGCCGGCAAGGTTCGCGGCCGCGTCGTGTTAAACATCTCTTAGGACCGTGGCGGCAGAGCAGTCGGCTTCGCCTGCGCCTCAATATCCATGAAGGAATTGCACTGGAGACGGTTGTTCAATTCCTAATTATTTCTCACCGCTCCGTAAATACTGTTTCTGTTTGACACGCCGTCCGGCTAAAGCCGCAACTTTTTGCGAGTCATTGGGAAATCCTCCCCTGCGCAATGCATTGAGTTCGGCAAAAATTAATCTCAATAATGTACACACGAGAAAGATAAGACACAGGGACGGGGTGGGGCCGGGCGCCTCCTTTGTGACGCTGGCATTCATGCGAATTATTTCGTCTAAAAAAGAAGACACGTTTTATTAGTGGGCCTTGCATTCGTATGCGGGGTCCTGCTCCTGTCTGCGCTTTATTTCACGCGGCTCAATAGTCAGGAGCTCTTGCGCCAGGAAGCCGAGGCGACGGCCGTCGGATGGTCTGACCATCTCGGCCGCCAACTCGAAGATGCCGGAAGAATCTTTGCGACAAGCGAACTCAACCAAGATAACGAAAGTCTGCGCCGGCATTTGCAAGACGTTGCCGACGCGTTCGCATATGAGTTCTTCAACCGAGACGGCACGCCAATCCTGGCCTTGTCGAAACGCGGCCGTCAGAAGACCAGACCGGGTGATAGAATAGCCGATGAGACCGCAATAGCCGTCATCGCCCAAGGCAAACCACACACCGTGCTCGTTGCCGGAACCGGTCAGGATTACCCCGCCGCTTACAGCAGCTCCTATGTTCCATTCGTTATCGATGGGAAAGTTGTTGGCGCGCTCAAGGTTCTTGTTGATCAGACTTTGCGTGCGGTTAGGATCCACGAAAGATTTACCAAACTCGTGCTTGTCATTGCAATCCTTATG
>CAYWBS010000811.1:0-1712 GCA_964456215.1 uncultured Hyphomicrobiaceae bacterium | reverse complement strand
TTTTGTTTCGGAAGAGGCCACAATCGGAGTTGGCGAGAGGTTCGGATTGATCCGGTTTGGCAGCCGGGTTGATGTTTACCTGCCGGCGGGAAAATCTCCGCTTGTTGCTGTAGGCCAGCGGTCCGTCGGGGGAGAGACCGTGCTTGCCGACCTGAATTCAGATGAGGGCGAGCGCGAGGCGCGCATAAGCTGATGCAATATTTTGGATATTGTGCAAAGGAAAGGCGCAGCAATGACCCATGTCTTTCCGCCATTTGAGCCGGAACAGCCACAGAAGACGGGCCGGAGTTTCCGGTTCAAGCGGCGGCCGGATGTATCGTTGCGTGTGTTGTTGCCGAACATATTTACCTTGCTCGGACTTTGCGCCGGCCTTACGGCCATTCGAATGGCCATTGAGGGCCGTTACGATATCGCTATTGCTGCGATTGTCCTCGCTGCCTTTCTGGATGGCGTTGACGGACGCATTGCACGATTGTTGAAGGGTGCTTCGCGATTCGGGGCCGAGCTCGATTCGCTCGCGGATTTCGTTAATTTCGGTGTTGCACCTGCCATTATCATTTTTACCTGGGCGCTCGGCGAATTGAAGAGTCTTGGGTGGATCATCGTGATGATATTCGCTTTGTGCGCCGCCCTGCGGCTTGCCCGTTTCAATGTCGCGCTCGACTCCGATCAGCCCGACTGGAAGGGAAGTTTTTTTGTTGGAGTTCCCGTGCCCGCGGGCGCCATCATTGTGCTTCTGCCCCTTTATATGGATGGCCTTGGCATTCCAGGTATCAAATATTTTATTCCCGCCATTCTGACTTACACTCTGGCCATTGCCTTTCTGATGGTCTCCTGGGTGCCGACGTTTTCCGGCAAGCAGATTGGTAAGAAGGTCGGCCGGGAATATGTCCTGCCGGTTTTTGTCATGGCAGTCATGTTCGCGGCCGTGCTTGTCACCTATCCGTTTACAACGCTGACTTGCGGTACTTTGATATATTTGGCGTTCATTCCGGTGAGCTTTCTGCGTTACCATCATATCGAGAGGCGCATGGCCAGCGAGGCAAAAATGAAAAACGGCATGAGCGCGACGCCGGGCAAGATCGACGAGGATACGCCGGACGTGGTCACGCCGCTGGAACAGAAGCGGCCGCCGACAGCTCACTCGTAATTTGGCGGCTTATTATTTATTCGGCGGCTTCAGGCATGGCGGTGGACCCGGGCCCGGTGCGGCTGTCCCGGCTGAATTTTTGCTGCGGCCGGCGTCTTTCTCGCCAGTTTCGCCACGACCTCCCCCATACCGCCGGCAGCGCCAGCAATGCAGGTGTCAAAACCAATGTCAACGCCGTCGAAAAACCGAGGCCGAATATAATCGCCGTCGACAGTTGGACCCACCAAATGGACGTGATTGAGCCAATCTGAATCGAGCGGTCGATAAAGTTCATATTGACCTGCAGCGCCATCGGCAAAAGGCCACACATCGTCGTGATGGTCGTCAACATCACCGGCCGCAGGCGCTGGGCGCAAGCGCGAAGTGTGGCTTCGATCGTATCGACACCCATACTCTTGAGGCGGTTGAAGGTGTCGATCAGGACAATGGAATTGTTCACGACAATGCCGGCAAGCGCCACGATGCCCGTACCGGTCATTATGATCGAGAATGTCTGGCCCGTGACCATCATGCCGATCAGGACGCCGACCATGGACATCACCACGGTCGAGAGCGTGAGCAG
>CAYWBS010000810.1:0-1715 GCA_964456215.1 uncultured Hyphomicrobiaceae bacterium | reverse complement strand
GTCTTTGACAGCACCAGCCATCCCGTGGGCATCGTCACCAAGTCGGCCCTTGTCACCCGCGATATCGATATACTGGCGCGGTTCGCCCGGCGCGGCCTCGCCAAGGTGGCGCTCTCGGTGACGACCCTCGACCGCAGGCTGGCGCGCGGCATGTAGCCCAGGGCGAGCACGCCTGAAAAGCGCATCGCCGCCCTCAGGCAATTGTCCGCGGCGGGGATCCCGACCACCGTCATGGTGGCGCCGATCATTCCGGCGATCAACGATGCGGAGATCGAGACCATTCTCGAGCGCGGCCGCGACGCCGGCGCGACGGAAGCCGGCTACGTGCTGCTGCGGCTGCCCCTCGAAGTCCGCGAACTCTTCGCCGAGTGGCTGATGGCCGAATATCCCGATCGGGCGAAACGCGTATTTTCGATCCTGAGAACCATGCGCGGCGGCAAGGATTATGACGCCAGATGGGGCGTGCGCATGAAGGGCAGCGGCCCCTACGCGGCGCTGATCGCCAGGCGGTTCTCAATGGCGCTGAAAAGGCTCGGCCTCAATGAGAAGCGCCTGAATCTGCGCACCGATCTCTTTGAGCGGCCGATCCTAAAAGGTGAGCAGAGACAGCTGTTCAGGAGAAGGCGGAAGTCGTAACCAGCTTCCGCCCGGCGCAAGACGTGGCATTCCGAGTTTTTGGACTGCCGCGTCTTCTCGATTCATGAGCGGCAATTCCGAAACGTCGACAGCTTTTATAACCCAGGCGGGAACGGCCGCGCCTGTCCCGCCGGGGACCAAATGACGCAGCCTATTCTGACATAGATCACAAAGCCTTCCCGGCAGTGCGGATAGGTAGGAATGAATGATGAGTGCGTCGCATCGATTCGCACAGGGGGAGGGGCTCATCGCATTAACAGGTGCCGGGTCCTAAGAGTTAAGCGTCTTGCGAGACAGGTGACTAGTCAAGTCGGCCCCACGGGAGGCACGCCAGAGGAACAGGCCAACTCAAAGCGAAGTATTCTTTCCTCCATCAGGAAATGCTTGGCGACCGCAGCAGACGTCGTGAACACGGAAACGAAAGGAGAATTGGTCGATGTCGTCAACCTTCGAAAAGATTAGAGAGATCATCTCGGAGACCAGCGAGATACCAATCGACAAGATCACCGCGGAAAGCCATGCCATCAATGACCTGGAAATCGACAGCCTCGATTTTCTGGATATCGTTTTTGCTATCGACAAAGCGTTCAATATCAAGGTTCCGCTGGAGAACTGGACGAAGGAAATCAACGAAAACAATGCCTTGTCCGACGATTACTTTGTCATGGAGAACCTTAGTGCACAGATTGACGCTCTTGTCGCCGCCAGAGCCGGCTGAGTCCGGTTGACGCCGTGCGCCTCGAATATTTCGACATGATCGACCAGGTGGTGACGGTCAACGTCGGGGACCGTTCGATCCTGGCGCAGTCGCGTGTTCCAAAGGAAAGTCCGATATTCGAAGGACATTTTCCGGGACATCCATTGATGCCGGGGGTTCTGCTCATCGAGACAATGGCGCAGGCCTCGGGTTATTTGATTCTCGCGCTCAACGCATTTACGCAAATGCCGTTCCTGGCAAGCGTAAAGCAGGCCAAACTACGGTCATTCGTCGACCCGGACCGCGAACTGACCGTCAACGCCTCGCTCCTGCATGACGGGTCCAATTTCGCCGTCACGCAGGCGGAAATCAGATGTGAAAG
>CAYWBS010000809.1:0-1724 GCA_964456215.1 uncultured Hyphomicrobiaceae bacterium | reverse complement strand
ATGCCTCGAGTGTTGTTTTCAAGCGTTCATCTTGCACCGTTCAAATACACAGTCGGGATCTCGATTGGCATCCGCCAAGGGCAGTTGGAAGTAGTCTCGATCATGCCGGAAGTGCGGCCGACCGGCGCCGTGAGGCAGGACTCGATGATCATCCGGGTGCGAAACCGAAGCACGAACAACGCTCGGCGCATTCGCTCGGTCCGACCGAGAAGCTCGTTTTTTTCCAACCAACGAAGTCCAAACCGTGCCGTCGAAATATTGACTGCGGCGAGATCCCAAAGTTCGGCCTTAGCGCTCAGGTCCGTGCTTTCTTCGCGTCGGCTCATGAAGTGGGAATGGATTTCGTGGGCGCACCACATGCCGATCAGCGCATCACACAAACCGATGAAATATTCGGCCGCTCGTCTATTTCCGGTCGCATGGTGGTGTCGGACTAGCGCCCGTACAGCTCCGGGAAACCCGGCCTCGGCAACATGTTCACAGACTTTAAGGAGACCGGCAGAAAGGACCGGGTTGCCTTTGACACCGAAACTTCGATCGCAATAGGCAGCGGCGACGCCCAAGTCTCCGGCTTGCGCCCGTTCGAGGAACCCCCGTCCGGCAGCACCCGGCATAAAAACCCCTTTGATCATGTCGTGTTGCAACACAGCTTCGGACAATTCTGGATAGCCCGAATTGGAAATCGCCTGTAGTTCTGCTTCCCAGCGCATAGGCCCTTCCAGCGCTACGAGCTCCGCCAGCAATCCGAGTTGGCGCTCCTTGGTAGCAATCGTCAAGAAAGCAGACCGTGCCTGAGACTCCTTCGCCGGCGTGGATTGCAAACTCAGCGCTATACGCGACGTCTCGATCAACTTGATCGCATACACCACCCTCTCGAAACCTCCGGATGGGATACCGAGTCTTGCCACCAAATCGTCCAGCTCGGCACGCGATCGGACGGCCGCAAACAAGTTCGCCTTCGCCCGTCCATAACCGGCCAACGCCGCGCGCAAAAATAGCATTTATACTTGCGCCTCGTCACATCGCCCGAAGATACAATGGTCGAGCAACGTTCCCCACCAGAACATGGCGAAGGGGACGCCTCGGCTGCTCCATGACTTGAGTGAACGCAGGCTTTCGAAGTTTCCAGACTGTACTTGCATAATCACCCAGCCTTCGTTGCGCTCTTGGGCCAGGGGAGCCGAAAATGAAAGCGCTGCCACCGCCGCAATTGACGCACAACTTGAGACCAAAGCTTTCCTGATGGCGGCAATACAATTCATGCTGCCCCTCCCACAGCGGTCGCAACCTCAGCAAAAAACGATAAGACACAGTGTTGCCACAGGATATTTTATTGTCCGCTTACTTGATGCAAGAACCAAAATTCGTTCCAGGTCGGCCTTCCAGCCTGTGCGTTTCGTTGACCAGGCAGAATTCAGCATATAGCTCGAAAAAGTAGCAGGTTAATTCTGTTAAACGTGCGGTCGGTGATACGCGAGAATGATTGGTTTGCCAGGCCCGCGATTTAATGCCTTGTGGGCCATCAATTTCCTGACTTCCTTCAAGGTCGCTTGTGACCAGACATTGAAAAGCTCAAATTGAGCAAATCTCGTCCGCTGCCAAGGTATCATCTGCCGCGATGCGCACTTGATCACGTTCGCCGATTAACAACTCAGGTAGGGTCCGGTTATTGATCTTTGGGTGCATTCCTGAACGGCAACCAAGCTCTCCGCGAATTGTCGGCT
>CAYWBS010000808.1:0-1728 GCA_964456215.1 uncultured Hyphomicrobiaceae bacterium | reverse complement strand
TGTGGCGGCACACTGCGCAGGATCGGAGAAGATGTTTTGGAGACGTTGGAGTATGTCCCCGGACGGTTCAAGGTGATCCGGACGGTGCGCCCTAAGCTGTCGTGCCGATGCTGCGAGACCGTTCATCAGGCTTTAGCCCCATCGATGCCGATCGAGCGCGGGCGACCATGTCCCGGCCTGTTGGCGCATGTGTTGGTCAGCAAATACGCCGACCACCTTCCTTTGTATCGCCAATCGCAAATCTATAGGCGCGAAGGCGTTCATCTGGAACGCTCAACCCTTGCCGACTGGGTTGGCCGCTCAGCGGCACTGCTGGAACCGCTCGCCGATGCTATTGGTCGCCATGTGATGGCGGGCGCTGCAATCCACGCCGATGATACGCCGGTCAATGTGTTGGCTCCCGGAATCGGGAAAACCAAGACCGGACGGTTGTGGGTGTATCTGAGAGACGAGCGGGATTGGTCGGGGGAAGTACCGTCAGCAGCATTCTATCGGTTCACGCCGGATCGCAAGGGCCGATGGCCCAGAGATCATCTCAAGGATTTCCACGGTTGGCTCCATGCCGATGGCTATGGCGGCTTTGAGGAACTCTACCGCAGTGGAAACATCGAAGAGGTTGCCTGCCTGGCCCATATCAGGCGCAAGTTCTTTGACATTCATGCCGCTCAGGGCTCGGGCATCGCCAAAGAAGCTCTGGAACGCATTGCGGCGCTTTATCAGATTGAGGCCACCATTCGTGGCGATCCACCGGATAGGCGCAAGGCCGTCAGGCAGGAACATGCCACACCACTCATCGATGATCTGCAAATATGGCTTCATGCCCAGCTCACACAGATCTCTGGGAAATCGGCATTGGCCGGTGCGATCCGCTATGGCTTGACCCGCCTCAAGCGACTGCGGCCCTATCTGAAAAATGGCCGTTTGAGTATCGACAACAATGCCGCTGAGCGTGGCATGAGGAGCATAGCCCTCGGGCGAAAGAATTATTTGTTCATGGGTTCCGAAGCCGGAGGTAAATCGGCCGCCATTGCCTACAGTCTGATTGAGACGGCCAAACTCACCGGCGTCGATCCGCAAGCCTGGCTCACCGATGTCCTTAGCCGCATTGCGGATCACAAGATCAACCGGATCGACGAGCTGCTGCCCTGGCGATATAATCAGCGAAGTTGAGCTTCTCCGCGTCCCGGACGCTCACAAAGCAACCATGAATAAAGACTACGGTCTTATATTTTGGAAGCACCAAATCCGGTTTGCCGGGCAGATCTTTTCTGTGAAGCGAGTAACGAAAACCCGCATTATGAATCGCGGAACGCACTGCCAATTCAGGCCTCGTATTTTTGCCCTGCACCGCTGACATGTTTCGGCTGCGCTGTTCTTTTGATAGGCGGTCCATTTCTATTGTTCGTATCCGTTCGGCGACAGGGGGCGACAGGAGTTAGAAAATCAACCTGTCGCCCGAATTGGACTTGACCTTATTTAGCCGCGTCCATCTGGATTTTGCCGTCCTTAACCAGCAGAGTGTCGTCGTCTTTCGCATTGAATTCCACATCGGAACCTGCCAGACGAACGACGCAGCCTTGCACGCAAGCCTCCTCAAGAAGCTCACCCACCGCAAGTGACCGCTCGGCTGTTTTGTCACCTTTAGTAAACTGGACCGTGTACTCTGAAGTGTCACAATTATTGATCGTGAGCGCCAGCGCCGGGCTTGCCAGCAGCGTCGCCGCCGTC
>CAYWBS010000807.1:0-1734 GCA_964456215.1 uncultured Hyphomicrobiaceae bacterium | reverse complement strand
AGCGCCACGGCGGAAAGGAGCAGGAACACTGTCATGGCGTGCCATTCGGCGGCGAGGCCGATCTTCACCTGCCGCGCCATGGCCAGAGCCATAAACGGGCGATAGGTCTCGTAATGGCCAACGACGCCGTGTGCCCCGGCGGCGGCAATGCTCAGACATCCGGCGATAAGGAACGGGAGTCGCATCGCAAATACTCCACCTCACTTCTCCCGCAGGGAACCCGTCGGGCGAACTCAGCCGCGAATTTCGCCCCCGGTCGCTTTTTTGACCGCGTCAACGAGCGCACTTGAAACGGCGTCGATCCGTTCATCGGTGAGCGTCCGGTCGCGCGGCTGCAGCGTCACCTCGATGGCCAGGGATTTCTTGCCCGGCCCGAGGCTCTCGCCTTCGAAGAGATCGAACACCGTGACATCGGCAATAAGACCCTTGTTTGAGCTCCAAGCCGCGCGCACGACATCCGCCGAGGCGACCGCGCGATCCAGGACGAACGCAAAATCCCGCCGGACCGGCTGTAGCTCGGGCAGATCCAGCGCCGGTTTCGCGGCGGTTTTCCGTCTGCGAACCGGCAGGGAATCGAGTTCGATCTCGAAACCGGCCGCCGGCCCGGTCAGACCAAGCGCCTTCAATATTCGCGGATGAAAGACGCCGAAATGTCCGAGCACGAATTTCGGCCCGAGACGCACCGTCGCCGATTGGCCCGGATGGAACCAGTCCGGCGCGTCGCGCGTCATCTGCACCTTTGCCGGATCCTGCCCCGATGCCGAAAGCACGCCGAGCGCGTCTGCCTTTACGGAAAATAGATCGGCACCTTCCGCGTCGCCGGACCAATGCCGCCCGGCCCCTTCGAGGCGCGCGGTTCCGGTGCGCACACCGGCCGCGGAGGTAAACTGATCTTCCGGCGTCTCGCCTCGATAGGCCTGGCCGACTTCGAACAATGCGCAATCGGTGAAACCGCGGTCATGATTGCGCTGCGCGGCCATGATAAGGCCGGCCAGCAGGCTCGGCCGCATACTCGACATTTCCGTCGATATCGGGTTTGCCAGTTCAAGGGCGTCCTGACCGCCGCCAAAGTCCCGCGCGATGGTTCGCGGAATAAAGGACCAGGTTATTGCTTCCACGAGGCCCCGCGCCGCCAGCACCCGGCGGCTGGCGCGGACCCGCTTTTGCATTTCCGTCAGGACCGGGCGGGCGACACCGGCTTCGCGCCTCATGGCCACGGGCGGAACGGAATCCACGCCCGCAAGGCGGATGACTTCTTCGACCAGGTCGGCGGGCTGGGCGACGTCCGGCCGCCAGCCCGGTACTTTCACCTCGACCTTCTTTCCCTTGCCGTCAATGGCGAAGCCAAGCTTTTTGAGGGTTGCCTTGATCGCCGGCGCGCCGAAGGCAACGCCCGTCAGGCGCTTGACCTCGTCGGTGTCGAATCTGATGACGGTTTTGGAGACCGGCGGCGCCCCGGCCATCTCGATCTTGCTCGGTGTGCCGCCACACAATGCGAGGATGAGCTGAGCGGCGAAATTCAGTCCCATATCAATGGAGTCCGGGTCTATGCCGCGCTCGAAGCGGTAGCGGGCGTCGGACTGAATGCCGGTCCGCCGCCCGGTCATGGCCGTGCGCACCGGATCGAAATAGGCCGACTCGATCAGCACGTTCCGCGTAGTCATCGTGCAACCGGAGTTTTCGCCGCCGATGACACCGCCTAAACCAAGGACACCACCATCGTCGGCGATAACG
>CAYWBS010000806.1:0-1739 GCA_964456215.1 uncultured Hyphomicrobiaceae bacterium | reverse complement strand
GCTGATTTACTTCTTCTGTTACTTTTGGACAGCCATCACGTTTAATCCGAAGGACATGGCCGACAATCTGAAGGACTACGGCAGCTTTATTCCGGGATATCGGCCCGGCGCGCGAACAGCCGGTTATTTGGAACAGGTGATGGTTCGGATCACGTATGTTGGGGCGGCATTCCTGGCGGTTGTGGCGATCATTCCCACGATCGTGGCCACAAACATGAGAATCGACTTCCTCGTCGCCAGTTTTTACGGTGGAACGGGTTTGCTGATCGTCGTCTCCGTCGCGCTGGACCTCATTCAAAAAATCGACAGCCATTTGGTGATGAGGAACTACCCCGGCCTGCTGGAATCGGATAGCAAGTAGCGTTTGGCGGCAGGCGGAGGATGTTTGCGTGATCACGCTAAAGAGCCGGCGTGAAATTCGGCTGATGCGCGAAGCGGGCCTTCTGGTCGCCAAAGCGCATGAGCTGGTTCGTAGTATGCTTGAACCGGGCGTGAAGACAAAGGAAATTGATTCAGCCGTCGAAAGGCTGTTCGATCAATACAAGGCAACTCCATTGTTCAAGGGTGTGCGCGGCAAGGTTCCCTTCCCCGCGGTCACTTGTATCTCGATCAACGAGCAGGTTGTACACGGTATTCCCGGTGAACGCGGCTTGCAGGATGGTGACATCGTCAGTGTCGACACCGGCTGCCGGCTGAACGGTTGGTGTGGTGATTCCGCCTGGACTTACCCTGTGGGCCGCGTCGACGAGTTGAAACAGCGGCTGCTTCAAGTCGGAGAGGCGGTGTTGAGAACGGCCATTGAGGAAATGACCCGGTGCGAAACCTGGGCTCCTATCGCGCAAAAAATGGAAAAACAGGTCAAGCAGGCGGGATTCAGCGTTGTCGAAGACTTTGTGGGCCACGGAATTGGAATGGAAATGCACGAGGATCCACAAGTTCCGAACTTCGTCAATGCCCGTCTGAAACACCACGACTTTCACTTGGAACCCGGTATCGTGCTGGCCATCGAACCCATGATCAACGCCGGCTCCAATCAGGTCCATGTCTTGTCAGACCATTGGACCGTCGAGACTGTCGATGGTCAGCCAAGCGTCCACTTCGAGCATACTGTCGCCATGACCAAAGATGGGCCTTTCGTCCTGACGGCGTCGCCAGACGACTCGCCACCGTGAGAGTCGATGCCCACGCGGATGTTCAGCGCATCCATGATGGGAGCAGAATCGGCGCGAATGAGGTTACTACCGAATTGTAGGAGATCCGAGGCAGAATCGCTTGTCTACTGCACTGGGCGGTACATATAATCACGGAGATTTTCGCCGGGAGAATGGGAGAGGGGCCGATGAAAGTTCGTTCAAGCGTAAAGCGTATATGCGAGAACTGTAAGATCGTGCGACGAAAAGGACGCATCTACGTCATTTGTGCCGCAAATCCTCGCCACAAGCAAAGGCAGGGTTGACTCAGATCGTCGGACGAACGGATGGGGGGCCCTCATGCGGACCCGCAACATGGCCCCCATTTTCGTTGACGGGAAACGAAGTCCGTCGGTCAGGTTGGTGGTGGTTTTTGGGTGCGAAGTTTTGCCGTCCGAAACGGCGGCAGCAATAGTGCGGATGGCTGCGGTGGAGCGAGATGCTCCGCTGAATGATCTGTCGTCGATGGAACGCTCGCTCGCCTGAAATTGGAGTCCTATAGAAATGCCACGCGTACAAGGCGTTGATCTTCCAAACGACAAACCGACA
>CAYWBS010000805.1:0-1741 GCA_964456215.1 uncultured Hyphomicrobiaceae bacterium | reverse complement strand
GCGCCATGGGCTTTGGCAAATCCAAGGCCAAGCTCCTGACCGAGCGGCATGGCCGGGTGACCTTCGACGACGTCGCCGGCGTCGATGAGGCCAAGGAGGATTTGCAGGAGATCGTCGAGTTCCTCCGCGACCCGCAGAAATTCCAGAAGCTCGGCGGCCGCATTCCCCGCGGCGCGCTGCTCGTCGGCCCGCCCGGCACCGGCAAGACGCTTCTGGCGCGCGCGATCGCCGGTGAGGCGAATGTGCCGTTCTTCACCATTTCCGGTTCCGACTTCGTCGAGATGTTTGTCGGCGTCGGCGCCAGCCGCGTGCGCGACATGTTCGACCAGGCCAAGAAGAATGCGCCGTGCATCATCTTTGTCGACGAAATCGATGCGGTCGGCCGCCATCGCGGCGCCGGTCTCGGCGGCGGCAATGACGAGCGCGAGCAAACGCTCAACCAGTTGCTCGTCGAGATGGACGGCTTCGAAGCGAATGAAGGGATCATTCTGATCGCGGCGACCAACCGGCCCGACGTTCTTGACCCCGCGCTGCTCAGGCCCGGCCGGTTCGACCGGCAGGTTGTCGTGCCGCGTCCCGACATTATCGGAAGGGAAAAGATCCTGAAGGTGCATGTGCGCAAGGTTCCGCTGGCGCCGAATATCGATTTGAAGATCGTTGCCCGCGGAACGCCGGGCTTTTCAGGCGCCGACTTGGCGAACCTGGTCAATGAGGCGGCGCTGCTGGCGGCGCGCCGGTCGAAACGGCTGGTGACGCAGCAGGAGTTCGAGGACGCCAAGGACAAGGTAATGATGGGCGCCGAGCGCCGGTCCATGGTGATGAGCGACGAGGAAAAGAAACTTACCGCTTATCACGAAGGCGGACATGCCCTGGTGGCGATGTATCAACCGCATTCCGATCCGGTGCACAAGGCGATGATCATTCCGCGCGGCCGTGCGCTCGGAATGGTTATGCGCCTGCCGGAACGCGATCAGGTTTCATTCACCCGCGCCAAGCTCAGAGCCGATCTGGCGGTGGCGATGGGCGGCCGGGTCGCCGAGGAGATCATCTTCGGAGACGACATGGTCACCTCCGGCGCGTCGCAGGATATCAAGATGGCGACGGGGATCGCGCGGGCGATGGCGACGCAGTTCGGCATGTCGGAAAAGCTCGGACCGCTTGCCTATGGCGAGAATGAGGAGGAAGTCTTTCTCGGCCATTCCATTACCAGGCACCAGAATCTATCCGACGAGACCCAGAAGCTGGTCGATGAGGAAGTGCATCGCTTTGTCGATGAAGGCTATGACACGGCGCGGCATATCATCGAGGAGAAGATTGAAGAGCTGCACCTTGTCGCCAATGGCTTGCTTGAATATGAGACCCTGACCGGCAAGGAAATTCGTAATCTTCTCGACGGCAAACCGCCGATCCGGGAATTCGGATCGGACACCTTCGCCGACAGCGGCCGGACGTCCGCCGTTCCCTCCGCCGGCAAGGTGGAAAAGGACGGTGGCGGCGAACCCGACACGGGCGGTATGGAGCCGCAGCCGCAGGCTTAGCGGCGCCAACCACGCGTTCCCGTGACGCGCCGGTCGCGCGGCAGGAATTTTCGCATCGGGGAGTGGCGTATCGCGCCGCTCCTCTTTTGTTCGCGGGCCGGGCCGGCCGACCTGAAATGGCGGGGTTGCGGCGCCGGCGGTAAGGCTGGAGCGTGTTCATTTTAGATGGACACGCGATAGGCCGCGACCGCGGCCCGGCGCGA
>CAYWBS010000804.1:0-1742 GCA_964456215.1 uncultured Hyphomicrobiaceae bacterium | reverse complement strand
CGGCGCATCAACGACACTTCGTGGGACGCGTATCGTGTTCTCGCAATCGCTTATAATCGAAAGGGCATGAACGCTGCTGCGGATCTCGCCACCGCCAAGAGCCATCTTTACGCTGGCAAGATAAAAGAAGCCAAGGCTTTTGCGACTCGTGCGAAAAGAAAATTTCCAACGGGATCCACTGGTTGGATCCAAGCTGAAGATATACTTGTCTATCAACACGTGAAACGTTAACAACCAGTCACGCGCCTTGTCGAATCGGAGCCAGATGAGAATGTTGTCCAAATGTATCCGTCTATGTGCCGCTTCAGGCTTGGCTGCCGCCATTACTATGGGACATACGGCCGCCGGCAAGGGGGAACCGTTTTCCGACAGCCAGAAGAAGGCCATAGAATCAATCGTAAAGGATTACATTGCCAAACATCCTGAAATCGTTCGCGACGCTCTGATGGAACTTGAACGTCGCCAAGACGCAGAACGTCAAGCCCAGCAGACTCGTGCCATCGCGCGAAACGCCGCCTCATTATTCCGGTCGAAACATGACTTTGTTGCCGGCAATCCGCACGGCGACGTCACCATCGTCGAATTCTTTGACTACAACTGTCCCTATTGCGGCCGGGCGTTTAATGACCTCGCAAAGCTTATAAAGTCCGATGACAAAGTGCGCGTGGTTCTTAAGGAATTGCCGATATTGCGAAAATCATCCGAAGAAGCCGCAAAGCTGGCGCTGGCTTCGATCGCGCAAGGAAAATACTTTGAATATCATGCCGCGCTACTCACGGCCCGGGGAGAAAAGACAAAGTCGAAAGCGTTGCAAATCGCAAAAAAAATCGGGCTGGACGTCGGCAAACTCGAAAAGGATATGGACGACCCAAAAATAGAGGCCGCATTGGCGGAAAACCGAACGCTTGCCAATAATATTGGACTGCAAGGAACGCCGCTTTATCTCATAGGCGACCGGATCGTTCCAGGCGCTCCGGAGGACCTGTTTGAACAGCTGCAGGCGAACGTTAAGCAAGTTCGCAAGAATGGCTGTCGCATTGCCGGCTGCTAGTCGGAAACTCAAGTCGTCTGGCGTTTCAGGCGCTTCAAACGCGGTACGGAACTCTCTAATGGGTTCTGCAGTTGAACCCATCGAGTCTTGTGTACTGCAACCCCAATCATGCGGCGGTTTTAATGGCTAAGCCGATCTATATCCTAAACGGACCGAACCTAAACCTTCTGGGCATAAGGGAGCCCGCGATTTACGGGGCCAAAACGCTCGATACAATAAAGGAAATCTCGGAAGCGCGAGCCGCATCTCTCGGCTACGGGGTTGAATTCAGGCAAAGCAATTCGGAAGGAGAGCTGATCGGTTGGATCCAGGAGGCCGGCGAGAATGCCTCCGGCCTCATCATCAACGCCGGCGCTTACACCCATACGTCCATCGCCATGCTTGATGCCCTCCGCGCCGTCGCCGTCCCTTGTGTCGAGGTTCACCTCTCCAACATTTTCCAACGGGAGACCTTTCGACACGAATCCTATATTTCCAAAGCATCGGCCGGCGTCATTTGCGGCTTCGGTCCAAAAGGCTATGAGCTTGCGGTGGAAGCCTTGGCAGAAATTGTGGACCACGCCGAATGACCCAGGATCGGCGCGTACCAAAACAGATAGGCCACTCAAAAAAACACATGCCGGACAAATATAGCGAGCTGGACAAGAACCTGATACGCGAACTTGCCGAGCTGCTTCAGGATACCAACCTG
>CAYWBS010000803.1:0-1742 GCA_964456215.1 uncultured Hyphomicrobiaceae bacterium | reverse complement strand
GGGCGAAGGAACAAGGTGCGAACCGCCCGACGGTACTTTTTATCGACATAGACAGGTTCAAGAACGTCAACACAAGCTTTGGTCTCGTTGTCGGAGATAGTATGCTTTTGACGATAGCACGTCGGCTTGCGCGCCATCTTTCACCGCTTGATACGCTGGCGCGCGTTGGCGGAGACCAGTTCGCGATTATGCTGGTGACGGAAACCGAGCCGAAGCAGATTGCCATGATTGCGGAGCGTGTCCGTCGTTCGCTACGCAGCCCGATGAAAATCGCAGGTAAAGAAATTATCCTTACAGGCAGTATCGGCATTGCCGTCTATGACGGCAAACAGGTAAGCCACCAGGATGTGTTGCGCGAGGCCGAAATCGCCATGTACCGTGCCAAGCGGTCGGGTAACGATCGGGTGGAAATCTTCAAGCCCGCGATGCGCAATGAACGAGATGACCGTGTGGCGCTTGAAAGTGACCTTAGACGGGCAATCGACCGCCGCCAAATCAGAGTGCTCTATCAGCCGATTATGCGCCTGGAAGATGAGCAGCTTGCGGGCTTTGAGGCGCTTTTACGCTGGGAACATCCCCGCCTCGGCACACTTAACCCGTCGGAATTCGTGCCCATAGCAGAGGAAACCGGGTTTATCTCCGAACTTGGCAGTTTCGTTCTTGATCGGGCGGCCCGCCAGGTAGCCCGTTGGCAGAAGGCGCTGCCAGGTACCGGAGGGCCCCTTTTTGTCAGCATCAACGTTTCCAGCCGCCAGCTCTTCCGGCATGATCTAATTCAGGACATACGGCATATTCTCAAGCGGGATGCCGTGCCGAAGGGCAGCGTGAAACTCGAGGTGACAGAATCCCTGGTAATGGAAAACCCGGAACAGGCGGTCGAGATACTGGAATGGTTGAAGGGCGCGGGCGCGGGATTGTCACTTGATGATTTCGGCACGGGCTATTCCTCGTTTAATTACCTCCACCGTTTTCCGTTCGACACAATCAAAGTCGACAAGTCTTTGGTTCAGAATGCAGCCATGAACGGTTCGGGGCCCGTCATAGTCCGCTCAATCATCAACCTGGCGCACGAACTTGGCATGGAGGTAGTTGCGGAAGGTATCGAAACGCCCGAGGACGCAAAGTTCCTGCGATCGCTCAAATGCGAATATGCACAGGGGTATTATTACGGCGAACCAATGACGGAAAAGAATGTGTTCGCCCTGCTGAACGCAATTGCCAAATCGAATAAACGCGGCGGAAAAGGGTGGACTGCCGAAATGTTTCGTCGCCGACAGAACTTGCCTGGCAACAATGCGGCCGGAAGTCCGCAACCCGGCAAGAATCCGCAAGATCGAAGCGAAGTGCGCGGACCCGGCGCAAGCAAAGCAGCCGCCGACTAGGTCATGAATTATGCGTGACCGGCGTCATTAACGAGGTAGGATGGATCAATACCGATTAACGCCAGCGCTTGTTCGTATTTTTGGTCGAGGTTCGCGTCGAATATAAGTTCCGGGTCGGACGGACAGTTCAGCCAGCCATTCGCCTGAATTTCGTTCTCGAGTTGACCAGGCGCCCACCCTGCGTAGCCGAGCGCAAGCAGCGATTTGTCCGGCCCCGAGCCAGTGGCTATGGCACGAAGAATATCGATCGTGGCTGTCAAAGAAACGCCCTCGTCGATGGGCAATGTGCTGTCGGCCACAAAGTAGTCCGAGCTATGCAAGACAAACCCTCGCCCCGTCTCGACCGGACCGCCGACATGA
>CAYWBS010000802.1:0-1744 GCA_964456215.1 uncultured Hyphomicrobiaceae bacterium | reverse complement strand
CGGTAAGCCAGGCCGAGATCGTATTTCTGGCAGTTGGAACGCCGATGCGCCGCGGTGACGGTTATGCCGACCTCAGCTTCATTTTCGAGGCCGTCGAGGAAATGGCCCCGCACATCGGCGCCTCCGCCGTCATCGCCACCAAGTCGACCGTGCCGGTCGGCACCGGCCGCGAAATCGAACGGCGGCTGCGCGAACTCAGGCCTGATCTCGATGTCGCCGTCTGCTCCAACCCGGAATTCTTGCGTGAGGGCTCTGCCATTCAGGACTTCACCCACCCCGACCGCGTGCTGATCGGATGCGCAGATGAGCGGGGCCGCGAGGTGATGAAGCGCCTCTACAAGCCGCTTGCGCTGCGCAAGGCTCCGATCGTTTTCGTCAGCCCTGAATCTGCCGAACTCGCAAAGTATGCGGCCAATGCCTTCCTGGCCATGAAGGTGACCTTCATCAATGAGATAGCCGATCTCTGTGAGACGGTGGGAGCTGACGTCCATGAGTTGGCGACGGCGATCGGAGCCGATCGGCGGATCGGCGACAAATTCCTTCACGCCGGTCCGGGCTATGGCGGCTCCTGTTTCCCCAAGGACGTGACGGCGCTTATCCGCACGGCGCGCGAAGCGAAGTCGCCGCTCTCGCTCGTGGAGCAGGTCGAGAAAGTTAACACCGAGCGCAAGATCGCCATGGCCGGACGGATCGAGGCCGCGGCTGGCGGCAACATCCGCGGCAAGACGGTGGGTGTGCTCGGTGTGACCTTTAAGCCCAATACCGACGACATGCGCGAAGCGCCGAGCCTTGTGATCTTCCCGATGTTGCAGGCGCGCGGCGCGCATATTCGTGCTTACGATCCGCAAGGGACAGCCAAAGCTCAAGAGCTGCTTCCCGATGTCGAGTGGTGCGACGGTGCGTTAGACGTTGCCGAGGGCGCGGATATTCTCGTTATATTGACTGAGTGGAACGAGTTTCGAGCCCTCGATTTGGCGCAAATGCGCCGCGCGATGCTTGGGAATGCGCTGGTGGACTTGCGCAACATATATCCCGAAGCAACCGCACAAGAGGCGGGGTTCGTCTATTTCTGCCTGGGCCGGACCGGTGCGCCGCAACCTGTCAGCCGGTCGCAGACGGAACAGTCCGGCGGTGAGGATGATGATGCCCGCCAAGCGACGACGTGAGCACCGATTGACCGGCGCGTGGCGCCAAATGGCACCCTAGATGCGGGCATGGCTCGCGGCCGGCGGAAGGACACCTTTCAGATCGTAGATGAGCCCGCCTGGCGCCAGCAACGCATTGATCCTGGTCTCACCCAGCGCAGCGATCGGGTCATGCTTCACCGCGAGAACGATCGCGTCAAACGGGCCTTCGGGTAGTTCATTGGTAAGGGTGACTCCATATTCGCGACTCGCCAGGGCAATGTCGGCCATAGGATCATAGGCGACGACCTCGGCCACGAACTTGCCAAGTGCATCGATCAGATCGGCCACTTTGGTATTGCGCGTGTCGGGCACGTTCTCTTTGAACGTAAAGCCCATCACCAGAACGCGGGCGCGGTCGATGGTCTGCTTACGCTTGAGCATGGTCCTAATCACGTCGTTGGCAATGTAGGTCGCCATGCCATCATTGATGCGGCGCCCGGCAAGTATCATCTGCGGATGGAACCCGATCAATTCCGCCTTGTGGGTCAGGTAGTAGGGATCGACGCCAATACAGTGACCGCCGACAAGTCCAGGGCGGTAGGGTTGGAAGTTCCACT
>CAYWBS010000801.1:0-1751 GCA_964456215.1 uncultured Hyphomicrobiaceae bacterium | reverse complement strand
CAAGGGTCTCAACATGTTCCGGCGGGTCGACGTTCCGGTGCTCGGCATTATCGAGAATATGAGCTATTTCGTCTGCCCCAATTGCGGCGAGCGCTCCGACATCTTCGGCCATGGCGGCGCGCGCATGGAGGCCGAAAAACTCGGCGTGCCGTTCCTGGGCGAAATACCGCTCCATATGGACATCCGCATCAAATCAGACGCCGGCCAGCCGGTGGTCGTCAGCGATCCGGATTCGCCCCATGCCGAAATCTACAGGACGATCGCCAAAACCGCTTGGGAAGCGATGGAGCGCAACAAGGCCGGGGCGCAGCCGGCAGCGCCGAGGATTGTCATTGAAGGATGACGTTTGGCGTCGGAATTCGGCGGCGTTCCGAAGCGGCATTCCTCATTGCTCCGTGGTCCGCCATGTAAATTTAAATTGAATTCGGAGCCGGGATATATCCAAGATCGGTCCCTGCAAATATTGAACTTGAGGGGTGAGGCGCCGATATTGGAGTATTGCGCGCGCCGAAATACCGGAATATGTCGGCCCACGCATGCCCAGCGTCTCGGGAGGCTTCTGATGAAGGGTGCAGTTGCGTTATTTCTGTCATTGGCATTGTTGGCGTGGCCGAATGCAAGCCAGGCGGGCTCCGATTCGCTTGAAGGAGACTGGACCGGAAGCGGCTTCGTAAAGCCGAACACCGGAGAAAAGGAAAGGGTTCTTTGCAAGATCAGTTATGACAAAGAATCCAGCAACACCTACAGCGTGCGGGCCGATTGCGCGAGCACGGACAAGAGAATTCTCCAAACCGGCAGCATTCTCCAGGTCAGGGACAACAGTTTTGTCGGCAATTTTCATAACGCGGAATACAATGTTTCCGGCAGAATTCGTATCGTCGTCAACGGTTCCCGGCAGACTCTGACATTGCAAAGCGATCGCGGCACCGGAAGTTTGCGGCTCCGCAAGGACAGATAGGATAATAAACAAGCCGCGATAGCGCGTGACGCGGCGTGAAGCGGTGCGTCACGCGCTGAAGACGGTATTCGCGGCGGCCGGCCGGAGGCGCGGAAAGCGATCGTCATTCGAACCGCCTGGCGTGCCTGCCTGGCATTTTCCGACCGCCACCCGTCAGAGGCCAGTCGCTCCTTCTTGCACGGGCTCTAATCATCCGACGCGCACAAAAACAACCGCTACCCGGAACTGGCCGGATAGCGGTTTGTGAAAAATTCCCTGGATTATTTTAAGGTCTGGGCAGGCCTCGATGACGTCCTTTGGCGAATTTCGACGACATTGAGGATCGGACCGGTTTTACCAGTAATGCCGCCGGTGGGAATAGCACCGGCTGACAAGTCTCCGGCGGGGTCCAAAGCGGGTCCAGAACCGCTCCCAAACGCGCCGGCAATTGCGGTAACCGCGGTGGTGGCGACGATAGGAATGCCCGTACCGGCGATAGTAGTGGCGATTGTAATATCTACCGCCATGGTTCCAATTATGCGCGGCCAGAACGATACCGGCCGTATCCGCCGCCGACGCCGTGGCCGGTGTCATCGTCAGGGCGCCAAGGCCGAGGAGACCGGACGCCGCGATTGCTAAAATGGTTTTCTTGAACATGAAAGGCTCCTGTATCAGGTTCTCTTTCTCGTGAGTGAGGATGGTGCCGAACGCTTGACTGCCCGCCCTCCGGTCGCTGCCGCTCGTAACGGCGCTTTCACCCTCGCGAGTGTTTTGACCTTAGCCGGGAGCAATTGAACCTTGCCTGAGGCTGCCG
>CAYWBS010000800.1:0-1755 GCA_964456215.1 uncultured Hyphomicrobiaceae bacterium | reverse complement strand
TAGCTGGGTCATGGGAATGGTACAGGGAGATTTCGGCTATTCTTTCGAATACCGGATGCCTGTCTCCGAAATTGTCGGCGATCGCCTGCTGCTGACAATCGCTGTATCGTTCTCGACCGTCCTGTTCACTTGGTTAGTCGCGTTTCCAATCGGCATATATTCGGCGACACATCAATATAGCTGGAGCGAGCACGGATTGACTTTCCTCGGGTTGCTGGGCTTGGCGACCCCAAATTTCCTGCTCGCCCTGGTTTTGCTCTATCTCGCAAATGTCTGGTTCGGCACATCGATCGGCGGCCTCATGGCGCCGCAATATCTGGATCAGCCGTGGAGCATTGAAAAAGTCGTCTCCTTGCTGGAACATCTCTGGATTCCGGTGATCGTGGTTGGAACTTCGGGAACGGCGTCGCTTTCGCGTCGGCTTCGCGCCAATTTGCTTGACGAATTGCACAAACCCTACGTCGAAACCGCCCACGCTAAGGGCGTTCCGCCAAGGAGGGTCCTAGTGAAATATCCGTTGCGCGCGGCGCTAAATTTCTTTGTCTCCGACATCGGCAGTCTCCTGCCGACGGTCATCTCTGGCGCCGAACTGGTCGCGGTCGTTCTTTCTCTGCAGACAACCGGTCCACTGCTTATCGGGGCCCTGCAAAGCCAGGATATGTATTTGGCGGGCTCCTTCCTGATGTTTCTCGCTATTTTGACGACTGTGGGCGTTCTCGTCTCGGATATTGCATTGGCCTATCTCGATCCCCGCATCCGACTTGAGGGAGGAATGAGCCGATGAGGGAAACGGGAGAAAACTTGGGGCGTTCAGATGCCATTCCTCACTATGTTTCGGAGGAAAAATTCGATCCGGACTTGAGAATAGAACTTACGTCTGAGCAAGAACGCTATTTCTTGGCTTCGCAATGGCAGCTCATGTGGTGGAAGTTCAAGCGCCACAAAGTGGCAGTTGTCTCAGCGATCTTACTGATTCTGGCCTATGGTTCGATTCTGATATCCGAATTTCTGGCACCCTATAATCTCCATCGACGAAACGTGGATTTTATTTTCGCGCCGCCGCAGGCCATCCATTTCTTCGATAAAGGCCGCCTTGTCGGTCCATTCGTTTACGGAACCCGCTACCGGCTCAACATGGAGAACCTTCAAAGGATCTATATCGAGGATAATTCGAAGATTCACAGCATCCGCTTTTTTTGTCGGGGTGATTCCTATAGCTTTTGGGGCTTATTTGAGGCCGATGTACATTTGTTCTGCCCGGCAAAGGGCGGGCAGCTTTTTATTCTGGGCACGGATAGGCTTGGCCGTGACGTGTTGTCGAGGATTATTTATGGAGCGCGGATCTCACTCACAATCGGATTAATCGGCATTTTGATTAGCTTCAGCATGGCGATCGTCATTGGTGGCCTTGCGGGATATTACGGCGGTTGGGTAGATGTCGTCGTTCAGAGACTAATCGAGATTTTGAGATCGTTTCCCGAAATTCCCCTTTGGATGGCGCTCGCGGCGATCTTGCCGGTCACCTGGAGTCCCCTGCTCATCTATTTCGGGATTACAATGATACTAGCACTGCTCGATTGGACGGGGCTTGCAAGAGCTGTGCGCTCGAAACTTCTGACGCTGCGCGAGGAAGACTACTGTATGGCTGCGCAAGTTATGGGTGCTAGGCCGAGAAGGGTCATCTTCCGTCATTTGATGCCAGGCGTTATGAGCCATCTCATTGCGGCGGCGACACTCTCGGTTCCCAATATGATC
>CAYWBS010000799.1:0-1758 GCA_964456215.1 uncultured Hyphomicrobiaceae bacterium | reverse complement strand
CCAGCATATCCCGGAGTTGGCGCTCGATTACCTACCGTTACCGGAGCACCCCGTCGATCCCCTGGCGCTTTTCGGCAGCAATACGATGCCGGAGCTGCTTCGTCAGCTTCGCGAACGCTATGACTGTGTGGTGATCGATAGTGCTGCAATCCTCGGCACAACCGAGGCGCGACTGCTCGTCTCTGTCGTGGATAAGGTGCTTTTTGCCGTGAAATGGGGCAGCACGAGGCCACAGGTCGCGCAGAACGCACTCAATCTGCTATGCAGTCCTTACGTCCTCGAAAGGGATCCAGCCGACTTCGTCAGTGCCGTTGTTACGCAAGTTGACCTGAAGAAACACGCTCGCTACCGCGCCGGTGATGTCGCCGAGATCCTCGCCGCGCATGAGCGCACCGCGGCGCGACGGAATTAACCTAGTGAAGATAATCGATGGTTACCGGAAATCAGCATTTCAGCGAGTCTAATAGATTGAGCTCCGATTGTACTCGATTGGGAACAGTGTTGTGGCTTCTTGGGCCAACCTCAGCTGGCAAAACGACCCTGGCCACTCGAGTGGTTTCCAATTTGCGTCAAGATGGGATTCCTGCCATTTGCTACGATGGCGATGAGGTCCGTGCTTTTTTTGGCCCTGACTTCGGCTTTTGCGCCAAAAATCGATTTCGCGTGGTCTCCGTGTTGGCGCATCTGGCTAACAAGTCGGCGGAGGCGGGGCTCCATGTTGTTGTCGCCGCTCTTACCGCTGGGCAGGATGCCCGACAGTTTATTCGCGAGAATGTCAGAAACTTAATGATCGGTTATGTCTCCTGTTCGATCGACACCTGCGCGCAAAGGGACCCGAAGGGGCTTTATAAAAAAGCGATCAGCGGTGAGATTGATACCCTTATCGGCTATAACACCGAATATCGACCACCGGACAGCCCGGACCTCATTCTTGACACCGAGCTATATTCGGTAGACGAACTGGTGTCACAGATTGTTACCCAGTATTCTGGACCAAATGCATGAACTGAAGTCTTGGTGAAAAATGGCGAGCCTTCCGATCCACTAAGTGGGCGTTCTTATTCACAGGGATAGCCAAAACCTCCGTCAAGCCTAAGTGCCACCTGTAAGATCCGCGCCAGCTCCAGAAAGTGCTCTATTCGCATGAGGAAATTCTGCTCATGACTTTGTTCGCCGGCCTCTCTGTAACGGCAATATAAAGGCTACACGCCTCTGGCGGGAAGAAACCGATGTGTCAACACCATTTTCTGCCCTTCGAGTTTGGCAGGCCGTCTCATGATCAGCTCGGCCCCATATTTGTAACTCTTGCAACGGAATTATCCGATCAATTGGCTGACGTCGGGTCCGAAGCTTTTCGATCAGCGTTGAATGCCAGGTTGAGAGTTCAAAAACATTTCGTATCGCAAGGAGATTTGTGCCACGGAGTCTCCTCAAAACCGATAAGATCGACGAATGAGCACAGGCATCGAAGCCGTTGCCGGGAACGGGCACGTTATGGATATGGTTTGACCTTGTCGCAGTCGGCCCGTTACTGGCAAATATCCGTCAAGCCTCGGCCGCAAGCGTTACGCGCGGCAGTACAAATGGCAACATCGTCCTCCCAAAACAATGATGACTAAGGCGCGCTCTACCCCATCCTGCATCGCGTGGTCGGGACCTTGCAGCCTCGAAGCTGCAAGGGTATTCGCGGCCGCATCCGTTGGCCTCCTCCCCCATGCTCCACGCCGCGTGTAAGATACGCCCCAAACCGGAATATTG
>CAYWBS010000798.1:0-1765 GCA_964456215.1 uncultured Hyphomicrobiaceae bacterium | reverse complement strand
CGGATTGCGCAGGATCAGCACCGGCCGCGCTTCGATGCCCTGATCGGCCAGCAGCTTGACGTAGAGAGGCACGAGGCGACAGAGCCGCGGGTCCTTCAGCACGAACAGCGGCGCGCCGGCATACTCTTCGTTGATCAGTCGCGCGATCGCCCCCTCGAGCTCAATCCGGATGTCGCCGGGAATCTGGCCAAGGTCAAGCGCACGAAAGTCATCCCACTGGCTTCCCGCCTGGGCCAGCAACTTGTCGTTCAGCCGCACGAGACGCTCAGGCTCCCAGTGGCCGGTCTCGTTGGTTGGGTCAGCTGGCAAAAGGTTTGCCGGCAGCTTGGCGCCCATAAGGCTCAACACGCGCGCTATGGCACTCGTGCCGGACCGGTGCATGCCGAGCACCAAGAGGCAGGTTCGGCCCGGCGCGGCTCTGTCGGCCTGCTCCCTGATCTTGGGCGTCAAGAAAGGCGGCGAGTTCATAACACGCTGACCACTACTCCGCTTCAGCGATGCGAAACCGAATTGACGACACGTTCTACGTATCTCCGTTCCGCCGCGCTCTAAGCAAGGCGTGACGCGGGCCTCACATCGGGTGAGTTGCAGAGATCGCGAGGAACGAACGCTCGATCGTCATGGTTAACCGCGAGCCAACTCTCATTCCGCATTCAAAGCGGTCAAATGCGACCGAACGACGGCCCCTCGGCCCTATGTCTTCTTCAAAATGGTCGCCGCCAGCAAGGCGAAGTTGCCAAGAAGGGTTTGGCGCCGCAGCGGCGACGTCGCAAATGCCCTGAGGCGGGCGGTCAAGCTGCCTTTGCGCATGATAGCAAAGGTGTCCAGCAGGGCACGCGCATCGTCCGTCAGAAGATGCCGCGACTGCTGCAGGGCCGCGAGATTGACGTCGTTCCAAGCTACAAATCCGCCGTTCAAAACCGTGCGCAGCCGCTTCCATTGCGCACGCAGCCCCCGGTTGGATCCGATACGATTGTTGGCATGCTGGCGATAGTCGAGATGCGGCTCGGGATCGTAGCGGACGACACCGCCGCTGCCGGTGACGAGCTGATAAGCCCACCAATCGTGCGAGATCACGTTGAGCGGACCGGTGCGTTCGAACAGCCGTTTTGTCGCGCGGTTGAACAGCATCGTGTTTGCGCCGGCGATGCTCTGCACCAGCGCGTTCGCGAAGCACGGCGGCTTTTTAAACCGGGGCGAGTACCCCATCGGCAGACCGCCAGCGCAAACGAGGTGGGTTCGCCCTCCGTAAACGGCGGGCGTCTCTTGCCCCACGGTTCGCACCCAATTGAGGGCATGGCTCAGCTTGTCGCGATGCCAAACGTCGTCCTGATCGCAAAAGGCGAAATAGTCGCCCGGAATGCCTGGATCGGCGGCCAGAGTGAGAAAGTTGGCGCAGGGCCCCTGCCGCGGTCCGTTTCTGATCTCGACCGATTGGGCGACGCGTTGCGCAAAGCGCTGGATAATGGCCAGCGTGGCGTCGGTCGAATGATCGTCGGAAACAATCAATCGCCAATTCTGGTGACTTTGCTGCTCGATAGACGCCAATTGCGCGGCGAGAAATCTGGCACCATTGTACGTGCACAGCATTATCGTGATGCAAGGGGCCTCGCCCTCGGCGGGTAGATGATGCGATGTTTGGTCTGGAAGAACGACACCAGCAGGCTGTGTCAACTTGGCAGTCGACCGCCGCTCTACGCTACTCATCATACCCCCGTGCCAGTAGAAAACTCGCCCTACTGAATAATTCCCCGCCCGGAATTAT
>CAYWBS010000797.1:0-1770 GCA_964456215.1 uncultured Hyphomicrobiaceae bacterium | reverse complement strand
TGGAAATAGCCGGATTCGCTCACTCAGATTGGTATCGGTTCAGGGGAGCAGGCCAATGAGCAGACGATTTCTCATAGCCGAAAAGGCGTTGAGTTGGAGTGATTGTGCTCCGATCTTGCATGTCGGTCAGTTGGCGACAGTCGGACCCTGATTGGTTTGAGCATTTCATAAGTGCCGTAGAAAAAGTTGGCGGGGAGAATGTCATCCAGGATGGGATTCCTCTTCAAGCTGCGCGCCGCATTGCACAAGATCAGACGTATGGTCGTATAGCGCTGTTGCCGCAGGTAAACGCAGCGGAAATTTTGGAGCGCGCCCGGCAGGATAAGGAGAGGCTCGCCGCTGAAAGCTTGGCTAAAGGCCGATTGCAAGGCGCCGAGGATTACAGGAAGTTGTTGCTTCAAGAGCAAGAAAAAAGGGCGGACGAGTTGTCGAAGCTAATCGTCCGCGGCCTCGAAGTGTTTGTTCTTTTCGTGTTCCTCTTGGCGACCACAGCGGCCGCCGCTTCAGTCGTTTTTGATGTGGGGGCTTACCTCCCCGATTGGTTGTGGGTCTCTATTGCTGCCGCGGCCGGCCTCGGAAGCGTAATTTCAATATTGAACATGTTTCGGCATATGTCACTTGACGTACCCACGCTTTTCGCGTATCTCTGGGGAGCGCTAGGCGATGGCCAAGCACATCCCCATCGCCGATCTCGCACGCCAAGTTCACTCACGATCCAACCCCTGGAAGGCGTTGGCGTTGCTCCGGTTTGAATCCTATTTCGATGAAACAGGCACAGGCGGCGACCGGGTCTTTGCCGGATATGCAGGTTATTGCGCCACCAAAGACGTGTGGGAATCGCTCGATGAGCGATGGCGCATCTCCCTTGAAGAGTTCAAAATTGACCATATACACATGCTGGATCTCATCCACAGGGAGGGTATTTACGCGAGCATAGACGCCCATTGGCTACAACTAATCTTGGGGCGGTTCTCATCCATCATAGGGGAACACGATCTCAACTCGATCTGGTGCGCCGTTGATCAGATTGATTGGAACGAGAATGTAAACAGCGAGCGCTTCTTAGCGAGATTTCCAAAGCCGCTTGATCTCTGTTTTGATGGCATTGTTCATCAACTTCGCGCGTGGTCCCTTAAAAAGTGCGGTGGCTCGCGCATCGTACCAGTTTTCGCCGATAGCGATGAATTCAGTCGTCGGAACCGCGAAAATTATGACGTGTATAAGCGGCACCCACACTGGGAGGACTACCTGGGGGCGATTGTGTTCGGCTCACCTAGGGTAATCCGTCCGTTACAAGCCAGCGATATGGTCGCCTATGAGCTTGGATGCCACTTTGACCGGCTTGAGGGTGATTACTTCAAATCTGTGCGTGACTTACGATATGTCCCAACTATAGGGCAAATATCGAAACCCGGAGATATCGAGGCGAGCTACGTAATAAACGGGCCCGTTGTTCGCGGGATGCAGGAACGCTTCAACGCGGGTCTTTCGATTTGGGACCTTTAGACGTGCGTAGGGGCACGGCCTTCGTGAACACCCGTTCTAGCTCTTTTCCTGTCTCGTCCGTGCCATACTTCCGAGCGGTCTCAATGAACCGCTCGGATTGCTCCTTGTCGTCCGCCGTCTTAGGAACCTTGGGGCCGCGCTTCGCTGTCATGGCTCACTTTTGAGTTAGTCGTTCGATAGGTGAGCCGCTTGCCCTTGACGCCCTTGACCATCTTAGAGGCGCGCTGCTCATCGGTCACACCCAACGCAACACGCTGATTATAC
>CAYWBS010000796.1:0-1774 GCA_964456215.1 uncultured Hyphomicrobiaceae bacterium | reverse complement strand
TGGCGGCGAATTCGGACTATGTGGAAGTCTGTTACCTGCTCCTCAACGGCGAATTACCGAACCAGGCGGAAATGGAGGAGTTTCTGCACGGCATCACCTATCACACGATGCTCGATGAGAAGCTCAGAAGCTTTTTCCAGGGGTTCCGTCGAGATGCCCATCCCATGGCGATCATGTGTGGCGTCGTTGGCGCGCTTTCCGCGTTCTACCACGATAGCCTCGATATCCACGATCCCGACCACCGGCGGCTGGCGATCTACAGGCTGATTGCCAAGATGCCTACCATCGCCGCCTACGCTTACAAATACGCGCTCGGGCAGCCGTTCATCCTGCCTCAAAACAAGCTGGGTTTTGCCGAGAACTTTTTACACATGATGTTTGCAACGCCCTGCGAGGAGTACACGGTCAATCCAAAGGTGGCTCGGGCGATGGACCGCATTCTCATACTGCATGCCGATCATGAGCAGAACGCCTCGACGTCAACGGTGCGGCTCGCCGGATCGTCGCACGCCAACCCATTTGCATGTATCGCCGCCGGTATCGCCTCGTTATGGGGACCTGCGCACGGTGGCGCCAACGAAGCCGTTCTCAAGATGCTGAACGAGATGGGCAGCAAGGATCGCGTTCCGGAATTTATCAAACGCGCCAAGGACAAGGATGATCCGTTCCGTCTGATGGGGTTCGGCCATCGTGTTTACAAGAATTACGATCCCCGGGCCACCCTCTTGCGCGAAAGCTGTCATGAGGTGCTCGATGAACTCGGCGTCGAGGAAGAGCCTCTGCTCGACCTGGCGATGGAACTCGAACGCATAGCTCTTGAAGATGAATACTTCGTGGAGCGGAAACTCTATCCCAACGTCGATTTCTATTCAGGTATCATCTACCGGGCCATGGGCATTCCGACATCTATGTTCACAGTGATATTTGCAGTCGCGCGCGTCGTCGGGTGGATTGCCCAATGGAATGAGATGATTCAGGAGCCCACACAGAGAATCGGCCGTCCGCGCCAGTTGTTTACCGGTGCTCAACGCCGCGACTTCGCGCCTGTCAGCCAGCGTGGTTAGAGGCGTTCGAAGATGTTATTTGTCGCGTTGAAAAGGATTTGGCCATGATAAGACATGTCGCCACGTTGGGAGTTGTGGCCTTTGCAATCTGGTTTGGCTTTGAGCCTTCACCGGCAATCGCCCAGGCGGTCCCCGGCAAACCCGATGCGAAAAGGGGCCTGGAAGTCGCGGCGAAGCTATGCAGCAATTGCCATGCGGGGAAAGGGATTCGTTCTCAAAGCGGTGGTCAGCAGGCTGACGTGCCAACGTTTTTTGAAATTGCCAAACGCCCCGGCCAAACCGTTGAACGCATCCATGGCGTCTTAGTGATGCCGCGCCACCCAATGCCTGCTATTTCGCTCACCCAGAACGAAATGGCAGACCTTGCCGCCTATATCTTGAGCCACAAGCAGGGCGATTAATCCAAAGCAGTTGGGCGCCATGCTCGCCCCCTCTGCGCTTCGCGCGGCCCGCTTTAGTCAGACAAAAACGTCGACCACCCGAACCGAATTGTCTTCGTCGATCCAATCCTCCAAACACTCAGGAAACAATGTCGATTGATCGCGATCCGTGCCCTCAACAAACCGCTCCATTTCATCCCCCCGCGATGCTGACGAGAGAATCATAGCATGCTTCGCGGTGTCAGCGTTTTCACACGGGCTCGTATAACTGCTGCCAAAGCAACTTGGCGGCAAATACAGCCTGGGCAACCATGGCGTCCGTCACTTTAT
>CAYWBS010000795.1:0-1785 GCA_964456215.1 uncultured Hyphomicrobiaceae bacterium | reverse complement strand
GGACGTTTCCGGTATCCTGAAAATTTACTTCACTCCGCTACATTTTTTATCCCTCCACGCCGTCCATGTATTGGTACTGGGTAGCGCCATGTTTTATGCCGTCAGAATATTGTCCGTCGTTTCAGCGCTTTATCTGGGCGTTGTCGTGTCCGCTTATGCATTTCAGCGCCAACTCGTTTTTCACCCATCCGCCGAGAGATCGAATCCCGCCAGCTACAGCCTTAACAATGTCACCGAAGTGACGCTCGAAACGCCGGATCATGAACGCCTCATCGCCTGGTATGCGCCGCCGCGTTTCGGCCAGCCGACGTTTCTTTATTTTCACGGCAGCGCCGGAACCTTGGCGCAGCGCGCAGAGCGCGTTAAGCTTTATACCGATGCAGGTTACGGCATTTTGCTGGTCGCCTATCGGGGATTTTCCGGCAGCACCGGCGATCCGTCGGAAGCGCGGATCGTTGGCGATGCGCAGCTGGCCTACGATTATCTCCTGAAACGGGGCACCGCTCCGGAGGATATCATTCTTTACGGGGAATCGCTGGGAACGGCGGTGGCCGTGCAGGTTGGCGCCCGCCGCAAGGTGAAGGCGGTCATACTTGAATCGCCCTTCTCCTCCGTCACCGATATCGGCCAGGACACCTATCCGTTTTTGCCGGTGCGCTGGCTCCTGAATGAACGGTTCGAGTCGATCCGTTATATTCAAAAGCTCACCGCCCCCCTGCTTGTGCTTCATGGAAAACGCGACAGAGTTGTCCCCTTCCGTTTCGGCCAAGTGTTGTTCTCGGCCGCCAGGTCGCCCAAATCCGCACTCTTCATTCCGGACGGCAATCACTACGACCTATACCAGCACGGAGCGTGGCGGCGCATACAGGCGTTTGTTCACGCCCTCGGCCGCCTGGCCGCGGTTCATTAGGCCGGAATATGTTCGCAAGGGGCGCCGCGCCCCGATTTTCTTCCCAGGAATGAACACCCGCGTCTGATCCGCTGCCATGGATGACGACGGATCATTCATCGCCCGGGTTTGGTGCCAATTCACCATCGCCTGATCGGCTGGCCGCATGCCCGGCCCGATCTGAATGCGTGGACAGTGCGCCAAGTGGGCCTTATATGCTCTCTCGAACAATGATCGGCCACGTGTCAGCCAATAAGATTGGGCGAACCGAATATCTTCGCCATCGCCGGATCGAAAGAGGTTAAGAGATGGAGAACCTTGTCCCGCCAGCCCAGCCGCCGAAGATCGCCGAGGCCGTTTCCTTCGCCGCCGACATCATGGCGGCCGGTGTCAGTTACGGATTGAATCTGGCTTCGGCAATTCTGCTTCTGATCGGCGGTTATTTGCTGGCGCGCTATGTGAGCCGGACGATCCGCGACCGGCTCACGAGAGCGGGCCGTTTCGATCGGACGCTCATTCCCGTCTTCGCCCAGCTTGCCCATTATACCATTCTGGCCATAACGATCATTCTCGTCCTTGCCAAGTTCGGGGTACAGACGACGAGCTTGATCGCCGTGCTCGGCGCCGCCGGCCTGGCGATCGGCCTGGCGCTGCAGGGAACGCTGCAGAATGTCGCCGCGGGGATCATGCTGCTGATCATCCGCCCCTTCGAAGTCGGCCATTACATTCAATCGGAAAACTACGCCGGCACCGTAAACGAGATCGGCTTGTTCGTGACGCGGCTCACGACCTTCGACGGAATATTCGTTGCCGTTCCCAACAGCAAGCTGTGGTCGAACGCGGTGACGAATTATTCGAAACTGCCGACCCGCCGCCTCGATCTCCCGATCGGGATT
>CAYWBS010000794.1:0-1798 GCA_964456215.1 uncultured Hyphomicrobiaceae bacterium | reverse complement strand
CGATCTTCCGCACATCGCGGATGAAGCCCATGTCGAGCATGCGGTCAGCCTCGTCGATGATCAGATACTCGGTCCGGCCCAAATCGGCGCAACGTTGATTCACCAGATCCAGGAGGCGACCCGGCGTGGCGACCAGAATATCGATGCCGCGGCGTAGCGCTTCAATTTGCGGGCGTTGCGAGACGCCTCCCATGACGACCGCCTGACGCATGCGCATGTGCCGTCCATAGGTCTTGATGCTGTCGGAGATCTGGAGCGCAAGTTCGCGCGTCGGTGCGAGGATCAACGCCCGCGCCGAGCGTGGAGAGGGCTTGATGGCGTCCTCATCGAGATTCTGCAGAAGCGGCAATGTGAAGGCTGCGGTCTTGCCGGTGCCTGTCTGGGCGATACCGAGCAGATCCATGCCGTCAAGCAACAGCGGAATGGCGTGCTGTTGAATGGCGGTGGGGCACTTATAATCGGCGTCTTTAAGCGCGCGTAAAAGCCGCTCGGTAAGCCCGAGTTCGGCAAATGATGAAACAGTCACAAATAATAATTCCTTATTGCAGCACACGCCGGCGCGCGACGGGAGTTGGCCGCGTCGTTCTTGTCCACGCGCACCTGGATCAGACGGGTTTTAGATGAATAGGTCTCGAGACAATAACACCCCGGCATCCGGGGCGAATCGCGCGATCGCGAGAAGTTCTAGCGTATAAATGCGCCTCGGGACCTCGAAAGTCAAGCCGTCCGGCGAATATCCGAAGAAGACGCGAAAATTGTAAGCGACGCAAATGTCGGGCGGCTCACGCTCGTCGAAAGTCTGCGCTGCGGGCTTGGTACTGGGGGACGAGGAACCAGTAGCGTCTGGTGTCATTCCGCGATATGGGGCGCTGAACACTGCGCGGCCTGACGCGCCGTGACACCGGTTGGCCGCTGTGGGCTCACACCGTACGCGACAATTGGGTTTCTTCGGCGACCCGCTCAAAACTATCCGACGCATTCTTGATGCGATAACGCAGCCGGGAATCATTCTCGATCGGCATTAGACGAACAATCTTGTAGGTGCCAGACGTAGCTCTGCCGCTAAATTGCGGCGTGAAGTGGACGATCTGTCCGATGGAAAATCTGTGGGTCATGACTTCCCGTTCTGGTGTGCGGTTCAACATCCGCTGCAATGGCAACCGGCCCAATGTGCCGTCGGACCAAAACGCCGGCCGCCCGGGTTCATAACGTTAAGAAATTCATGACTTGTCGGCCAAGATCATCTCGGCACAGGCGCGCGCCATGGCCATGTTGATCGATGTCGTTCCGTGCATCTTGGCCCATCCGCCCTTCTCCACGAATTCTGCCTGATCCCAGGCATTGACTTTCGTCAACTTGACGCGTTGCGCTGGCGCATCCGTACCCTGTCGAAAATTGTAGACACAGATCGGAGCCAACGCGGCGACTACGGCCTCCGAGGCCCTCTTCGTTGCGACAAACTCGGCCTTGCTGCCGGTGACCCAGCCACCCCATGTAAAGCCGATAACGGTAAGTGCTACTGCACCACCCACGGCGCCCCAAAGAGCCGATTTCAGTGCGTTTGGAATTATCTGCATGGTTTAGACCTTTCTATATTTTTAGACGCGACGGTTCGTTAAGGATGGGCCTAGCTCCGATATTGTCGTTGATCGCAGCCACGGTCCCTATTCGGAAAAACTTCAGGCGAGACCGACTGAAAGCTTGGGCAGCGCCTCATATCCGGTTCAATTTTCTTTCATGCGCACATTTGAGCTCATGTCCCGGTGTGTTTATATTGCGTCGATCGGCCTGACCCTCT
>CAYWBS010000793.1:0-1801 GCA_964456215.1 uncultured Hyphomicrobiaceae bacterium | reverse complement strand
GACAAGATCGTGCGTACCTGGACGGACGGTTTACGCGAAACAATTAAGGAGCATTTTTTTGGCAGCGACAGGGCGTTGAGTCTCGCCGAGCGATATAGAACGGCCTTTTCCGCCGGCTATCAGGAGATATTTTCGCCGGCGCGCGCGATACGTGATATCGAAAAAATTGAGCAACTGAGCACTGGGTCTCCTGTTGCCGTGGATCTTTATCGAGACGAGGCGGAACGACCGGTCCGCATCCGCATTGCACTCTATCATTTCAATGGACCGGTGCCTCTCAGCCGCCGGGTTCCCATTCTTGAAAATCTTGGCTTTTCCGTCATTGATGAGCGGTCCTACGAAATCCAGCCGCAAGGCCTGGGCGAGATGGCGAATATCAATCTCCATGACATGGTCATCGCAACACTCGACGGCGACAACATCGACCTCAAAGCGCATAAGGACAGGCTGGAGGAGTGTTTTTTAGCGGTCTGGCATGAAAAATCTCCGAACGACGCCTATAACCGACTTGTGCAAAAGGCCGGTCTGAGCTGGCGGGAAGCAAATGTCATTAGGGCATATGGGGCCTATCTGCGGCAAATACGCGTCCCCTTCGGCCAAGCCTATTTGTGCGAAACCCTGGTCCGCCACGGCAAACTTGTCGCTGAAATCGTTGAGCTTTTCAAGATTCGCAGCGATCCGGCCCTGCCGATATCGGCGGATGCCCGGGCCGCGGCGCAACAGAAGATCGTGAGCAAGCTGGAAGAGGCCTTCGCGGAAGTGCCGAGCCTCGACGAAGACCGTATATTGCGGCATTTCACCAATTTGGTCCTTTCAACGCTCAGAACGAATTTCTTCCAAACCGATGAGAACGGGGCCTTTCGCGATACCGTCGCTTTGAAAATCGATAGCGCCAAAGTCGACTGCCTGCCGGCGCCAAAACCATTTGCGGAAATATTCGTCTATTCGACCCGGGTCGAAGGCGTACACCTCAGGGGCGGCAAGATCGCCCGTGGCGGCCTCAGGTGGTCGGATCGCCCCCAGGATTTTCGCACGGAAGTCGCCAGCCTCGCCAAGGCGCAGCAAGTCAAAAACACCATCATTGTGCCGACCGGTGCGAAGGGTGGATTCGTGCCCAAGAAATTGCCGCGGGACGGCAGCCGCGACGAGATCTTGCAGGAAGGAATTGCCTGTTACCGGCTATTCGTATCGAGCTTGCTGTCGATTACGGACAATCTGAACGGCACGGCGGTCATATCGCCGCCGCAAGTCGTTCGCCACGATGGTGATGATCCTTACCTCGTGGTTGCGGCGGATAAGGGTACCGCGACATTCTCGGATTTCGCGAATGAGATTTCGACAGCGGCAGGTTTCTGGCTGGGCGATGCGTTTGCGTCAGGCGGCTCGGCCGGATACGACCACAAGAAGATGGGGATTACGGCGCGTGGCGGCTGGGAAGCAGTAAAGCGTCACTTCCGCGAGATGGACATCGATATTCAGACGGAATCTGTCCGGGTGATCGGCGTCGGCGACATGTCGGGCGATGTGTTCGGCAATGGCATGTTGCTGTCCAAGGCGCTCAAGCTGGTCGCCGCTTTCGATCATCGCGATATTTTTGTCGATCCCGATCCCGATCCCGAGGCGAGCTGGACGGAGCGCAAGCGCTTGTTCGATCTCGGCCGGTCGAGCTGGCAGGACTATAATCGCGATCTTCTGAGCCGTGGCGGCGAGATATTTAGCCGCCAGACAAAGTCTCTCCGATTGAGCCCGGAAATAAAAGCCCTTGTCGGGATCGAAGCGCACCAGGTCGCCCCCAATGAGC
>CAYWBS010000792.1:0-1810 GCA_964456215.1 uncultured Hyphomicrobiaceae bacterium | reverse complement strand
GAATTCGAGTCCCTTCTTCGCGTTTTGCTCGACCATGACGATGGTCTTTTCCTCGACATGCTGTAGATCATAAAGAATTTCAAATACCATATCGATGAAGCGCGGCTCCAAGCCGATGGAAGGTTCATCCACCAGCAGTACATCCGGACTCATGACAAGCGCGCGTGATATTTCCAGCAATCTGCGCTCCCCGCCAGACAGCACCTTGGCTTGATGTTTACGGCGCTCCGCAAGCCGTGGATATTTTTCGAAGACCCTTTCAGCCGACTCTCTCGCCATTGCAGGCGAGTCCATCAAATAACCGCCCATCCAGAGATTTTCCTCGACGGTCATGCCGGGAAAGACGGACTTGTCCTGGAGGATATAGGCGATGCCGGCCCGCTTGAGCTTGTCGCTCGAACTCAGGGCCGTTACATCGATACGGTCATCGCCATCTCCGACCAGGATCCGGCCCGAATAAATATTATTGAACCCAAAGATCGCATGAAGGATTGTCGATTTGCCAGCGCCATTCGGACCGATGAGACAGAGGGACTGTTTGCGCCCGACCCTGAGGTCGAGCTCATGTATGATTTCCATCTTACCATAACCGCAGCGAAGCATTTCAATCGACAGGAAAGGCTTGTTGCCGGCAAGAGCGTCTAGCTGCTCGAGCGTGATCTCTTCGGCAATCTCCTCCGCCTGCCGCGTTACCTCTTCGACGGAAATGACGGTGTCGACGGACCCCCCATGATAACCACCGGCGTCCGAACGCCCCGCGGCAGGATCATGTTCGTCTTGCTTCTTCTTGGCTTCGCGTGGTCCATCCGCCATCAATGAGCTCCGAGATAGGCGTCAATTACCCGCTGATCGTTTTGAATCTCATCCGGCGAACCCGATGCCAGAAGCTCGCCGTGCGCCAGGCAGTAGATATTATGCGCCATGTTCATAATCACGCGCATATTGTGTTCAATGACGAACAGCGTAATCCCGAAGTCGGAATTGGCGCGCCGCAGGCGATCTATCAATCCATTGATCAGCGTCGGATTAATGCCCGCCGTCGGTTCGTCCAGAAGCAGCACTTCCGGCTCGTTCATCAACGCCATCGCAAACTCAAGCAGTTTCTGCTGTCCGAAAGATAGATCTCCCGAAGGCAATTTGCGCTTTTGATATAGCCCGACAAATTCCAGCAAATGTTCCGCCCTTTCCCGATGCTCATTTCTATAAGGCTTGAACATGTCGAAGAAGGAGGCGTTCCTGTGGGGCACCGAAATGAGCATATTGTCGACGCAGTTCATATTGCCGTAGATCCGCGTCTGCTGAAAAGTCCTGAGAAGCCCACGCCGCGCAATTTGCTGCACGTGAAGATGCGATATTTCGTTACCCTTGAGCTTTATCGATCCCTTATCGATCGGGTGATAACCGACGATGGAATTGAAGAGAGTCGTCTTCCCGGAGCCGTTCGGACCGATCAGGCCGGTGATCTGGCCGGCCTCAACGTCGATCGAGATGTCGTGATTGGCGACGACACCCCCAAATGTCTTGGACACGCCGCGAACTTCGATAAGATGACTCACAAGCTCGCGCCTCCGGCTCTGTCGTCCGCCACATTTGCGACCATCGATTTGTCGACTTCAATGCCAAATAATCCCGGCCATTTCTCTTGCATCCATCCGACAATGCCCTGTTGGAAGAACACAATATTAATGATGATAATCACGCCGAGCGCGACCCACTGCCAGCCGAGAAAATAGGTCCACGTCGCTTCCTTGACGATATGAAACAAGATGGCGCCCAGCACCGGACCCCAAATCGTTCCCTTGCCGCCCAG
>CAYWBS010000791.1:0-1815 GCA_964456215.1 uncultured Hyphomicrobiaceae bacterium | reverse complement strand
TCGACGTCGAGGTCAGAGGATCGATTGCCGGATAGAGACCCTGCGCGGCCATCTCGCGGCTGAGGACAATCGAGGAGTCGAGGTGGGTGAATGTCTGCGCGACGGCCGGATCGGAGAAATCGTCCGCCGGCACATAGACCGCCTGTATCGACGTTATGGCGGCGTCCCGGATGGAGGCGATACGCTCCTCGAATTCGGCGATCTCGGTCGCCAGCGTCGGCTGGTAGCCAACGCGCGAAGGCAGGCGTCCCAGAAGCCCGGAAACCTCGCTTCCGGCCTGAACGAAGCGGAAGACGTTGTCGACAAGGAAAAGGACATCCCTGTGCATAACGTCGCGAAAATATTCGGCGATGGTCAGCGCGGCAAGGCCGACCCGCCAGCGGGCTCCCGGAGGTTCATTCATCTGGCCGAAGACCAGCGCCGTCTGCGCCAGGACGCCCGACCGCTTTAATTCGAGCCAAAGCTCGTGTCCTTCGCGCGAGCGCTCGCCAATGCCCGCGAACACCGAAATCCCGGAGAGTTTCTCCACCGTTGCCCGGATAAGCTCCATGATGAGGACGGTCTTGCCGACGCCGGCTCCACCGAACATCGCCGCCCTGCCGCCACGCGCAAGCGGCGCCAGCAGATCGATGGCCTTGATCCCGCTCATGAAGATTTCATGCGTCTTGCGCTGTGTGAAAAGCGGCGGAGCCTTCTGATGGATCGCCCGGCGCGGGACATCGCCCGGAAAATCCTCGCCGCGATCGATCGGCCTGCCGGTTACGTCAATCAGCCGCCCGAGCACCTTTTCGCCGACCGGAACCGTTAACGGCGTCCCCAGATCGATGACGCGCGCGCCGCAGGACAAACCCGCGGTATCCGTCATTGTGACGCCGCGCACCGTCGTAGGGCTGAGATGCAGTTGCACCTCGGCAATGAACGATATGGAAAAATCCCCATGAATTTCGATGGCATGATTGATCGCGGGCAAATGGCCGTCAGGGAAGGTGGCGTCGACCACGGTCCCGTCAACCCGTGTGATTTCGCCCGTGAAGGTCGCCTGAGGTTCAACTGCGGTTTGCGGCACGTTCCGCTCCCTGCCGGCCGGCTCCCCGCCTGTTGTGCGTCGGAAGCCGATCAATACAAGTCCAATCCAGGATGCACCGGAGTATGGGTATAGGTAAAGTTATAGGCGCCGGACGCGGTCACCACTTGATTCATCTCAAGTCAGACAACATCTGCATCTGTTAGAGGACCTGCTCTTCGCTGAACGCCTTGGCACTTCTTTTTCAGTCGTGCCGCTCCTGGAATTCCAGATGGCGTTGCGCAGCGAGGCTCGGTGGCCTGATGTCCATGCGCAAAAATACGCAAAGCCACGTCGACCCGATCGACCGTTTTTTGCACGCGAACCAGGCGCGGGTGACGGCGGGGCTGTCTCCGTCCTCGGCTCAGCTGGCCTACCTCGACTGGGCCGTTCACCTTGCCAATTCGCCCGGCAAACAGATGGAGCTCGTCCGCAAGGCTTTTCGCAAGACCGCGACGTTCGGCGGCTATCTCAATCGTATCCTGGCGGGCAAGCGCGAGCTTCCATGCATCGAACCGCTTGACCAGGACCACCGGTTCCTGGCGCCGGAATGGAATGAGCAGCCCTTTTGTCTCTACTATCAGTCCTTCCTGCTATTTCAGCAATGGTGGCACAACGCCACAACGGGTGTGCACGGCGTCTCCAAACATCATGAGGACGTCGTTTCCTTCGCGGCCCGCCAGATACTGGACATGTTTTCGCCGGCCAATTTCATCGCCACCAATCCGGAGGTTCTGCACAAGACTGCCGCA
>CAYWBS010000790.1:0-1823 GCA_964456215.1 uncultured Hyphomicrobiaceae bacterium | reverse complement strand
AGAGCGAACATCGCACTATCTCCAGACTTTTGGATCTGCTCGAGCGACAGGTGGATCTTTTTTGAAAAAGCCGGATACCCAGACTATGAGCTGCTAGCCGAAATCATCGATTACTTTCGCAGCTATCCCGATCTGTATCATCATCCGAAAGAAGATCTCGTCCTGGAGAGGCTGAAGATCCGAAACCCGGAGAAAGCGTCGGAAATCGGAGACCTTGAAGAAGAGCATGCAGAAGTCACCGAACGATTGAATGCATTTACACGGGCAATAGCCAACGTTCTAATGGAAGTGGAAATGCCGCGGGAAACATTTGTGAAAATTGCTCGGGATTTCATTGAGGGTGAAAGACGCCATATGACAGGCGAAGAAACAGTGTTTTTTCCGGCAGCGCGTAAATATCTGACGGCAGAAGACTGGGAAGATCTTGATCGGCGTATTTCGAAATTTAGCGATCCGTTGAGCAAAAATAGAACCGTTGGCCGGTTTGAGATCTTAATGAAGGAACTCCCAAACTGAAACATATTAGGCCGCTTACCCGATAGTGGCAGCTCCGCCGCCTGCAGCCCGGAGATACCACAAGTTTGACCATTGCCGAAAAGTGTGTCTGTGACGCGTTTTACTACCTGAGGGACGCCATTTTGCGGCGGCTGCAGGGTGCGTTGCCGGTTCGCTCCAACCAACGTAATCGGTTGCGGTGATAGGCCTTGCCTTTCACCAAACTCATCGGTGCCGTCTTGATGCCTGATCTGTTGGCAATGCTTTTCACATAGCAATAGGTTTCGCCGGTATAGACGGCCAAGTGGCCGGTTTTTTTCCAGCTTCGATAGGCCGCATTCGCCGCTTTCGGTCCGCCGTTATAGTAAATAAGCGCGATATCATCGCGACCATATTTCCGGCGGCCTTCGTTGAAATAGGCGCGGCCCAGCCGCTCGTTCAGCCGAGGTTCTCGGATGAGCCGGCGCTTTAATTGCTGGTTAGACAATTTAGCAATCTTCGAATAGCCAAGCTTTCTTGCCATGATCCGTGCCGTCGGCAAGGTGAGCTGCGCGCGCCCCACGGCTCCCGCGTGGCTCTCAGCGCTACTTCTGCCGCTGCTTTCCTGGTGAACAACCGCGGAGAACAAATCTCTCTTTCCCTGCAACGCTGATGATGTTTCCTGTGTCGTTTGACATGCCGTCAAACTCAGCACAGCTGGTACAAGGACTGCACGCAACCGCTTCATCTCCCTCTCCCTCCGCGAGTCTGAGAGCAACTGAAACGCGCCCGTACTTTGGAAATACCAAGATCTGGCCGATCTGCGTCTTACGCTGGTTGGGTATCCTCTGGGTAGTTCGCGAAAGTGTCTAAGCAAAAGCGAATAAATAGCAACAATTACAAAGCGTTACCGTGCGCCCCCATTTGTTAACCTTATATTAGGATTGGTTAATTTTTGGTTAACGATGTGCGTTGAGATTATCTACAGAATCCCATTTAGTTGACCTTTAGCCGGGTCTTCTAGCTCCAAATGTTTGCAGTGGAGTCAAAAGCACGCCTTCGGTACCCGGGTCCTGAGTAGCAGCTCTACCCTCAACTCCGGAAGGAAACGGCGGCCTACAGCAATGGCGCTCAGGGCCAGGAGGGGCCAATTCCGACACATCGCGTCACCTCGCGCCCGATGCATCCAAGAAGCTGCCTTCTGTCATTTCACTTTGCCGCCTCGGCAGGTAAAGCCGGGCTGTGCCATTCCGGAGGGTCACCGCCCAGCACCGGCGTCGGACATGTCCAATGGGGCTGGGTTTCCGACAAACTCAGAACGAAACCAAGATGTCGTAATGGGCCGTGGG
>CAYWBS010000789.1:0-1826 GCA_964456215.1 uncultured Hyphomicrobiaceae bacterium | reverse complement strand
AATCCTTCAATGGCATATCTGCAATTTCTTGCTCTCCTCCAATCAGGACTGATTGACAAGCGATGACCGCCGTTGAAACGCGCCGCCGCAGGACGGAAAAGAAGAAAAATGTCACACGACACAAAATCGGCCTTGCGCTTGGTGGCGGTGGCGCACGCGGCCTCGCTCATATCGTAGCGCTGGAAGCCTTTGACGAACTCGGGATCAAGCCGTCGGTCATCTGTGGCACGTCAATAGGTGCCATATTTGGTGCGGCGTATGCATCTGGCCTTACGGCCACCGAGATCAGAAAACTGGCCCGGCAAACGCTTGGCAAACGCATTGACATTCTACGAAAGCTCTTTGGACATTCGCCAAACGAACTTAGGGAACTGTGGAACCTGAGGCCGGGCATGCCGTCCTTACTCAACCCGGAATCCCTATTGAAAAAGGTGTTTCCGCCCGCCATAGCCCGGGATTTCTCGGATCTGCAAATTGCCCTGAAAATCGTGGCGACGGATTTCTTCGCACAAAGCCATTATGTGATTGATCAGGGATCCGTCGTCAAAGCGGTCGCGGCGTCCATCGCGTTGCCGGCCATATTCACGCCGCCTGAAATAGATGGCAGGTTCCTCATAGATGGCGGGGTCACGAATCCGTTGCCATTTGATGTCATTGCCGAGATGACGGATGTGACTGTCGCGGTCGACGTCACGGGCGGACCTGTGCGAAATTCAAAACGCGAGCGGCCGACGTCACTGGAAGTCGTTTTCGCGGCTTCTCAGATCTCTCAAAATGCCATCATAAGAGAGAAGCTCAAATATCGTGCACCGACCATCCTCATTCGGCCGCCCGTCGACCGCTTCCAGATCCTCGCCTTCTACAAAATTGACGAAATCCTAGAGACGGCAGCGCCGATCAAAAATGAACTTATGGAGAAGCTTTCGGCAGCGCTCACTCACGCCGTGCCTTGAAAAACGTTTGCAATAATTCCGCCGCGCGCGCTTCGCCGATCCCGCCATAAACTTCCGGCGCATGATGACATGTGGTCTGCGAGAAGAAATGAACCCCGTTGTCCACGGCGCCTGCCTTGGGATCGGATGCGCCAAAATATAATCGCCTTATCCTGGAAAAAGAGATCGCCGCGGCGCACATGGTGCATGGTTCCAGCGTTACGTACAGATCCGCGCCACCCAGGCGCTCGCTCTTCAGTTTCCGACAGGCGGATCTAAGGACGAGCATTTCCGCATGGGCGGTCGGGTCTTTGAGTTCCAGGACGCGATTGCCATCCTCGGCGATGATCTCACCGTCTGGTCCCACGAGCACGGCGCCGACCGGGACTTCGTTGCGGCTGGCCGCCGCCCGCGCCTGCTCAAGCGCACGTCCCATAGGCCCAAGGTCATCAGTCATTTCCCGTCGCGGCGAACGGATGACCGATCTCGTCAGTCTCGTTTTCCTCCATTTCAGGCGGGTAGGGCGCGATGCCCCGCAGCGGACCCGTCCGCGTTGCCGGCGGCCTCAGGCGCACATCCGGCCTCTCAATCTGGCTTGCGATCTCCGACATGTTACGCGCCAGCTCCGACAGGCTGCGCGACATCTCTTCCGTGGTCCTTTGATGTCGCGACCGCCCGAACGCCGATCCGGAAGCAATGACACTCTCAATTGTCTCGGGAATCGTCTTCGGCATTTCGGCAACGTTCTGTATATGCTGGGGATCGATAGGACCCTCCGTGTCGCGGAGCGCCAGTTTTTTCTCTTCAGTCTTCGGCCCATCGGACTTGTGTTCCATCGCGCTTAAACCCGGGACGAGGAGCTCGCTGGCGCGTCGCTCTTCAACCCTATCCATG
>CAYWBS010000788.1:1548-1827 GCA_964456215.1 uncultured Hyphomicrobiaceae bacterium | reverse complement strand
CGTATTTTCGCACTATCGTTCCATCCGCTTGAAAGAAGGGTTGGAAAATGCGCGAAATTATTTCTGGCGACAAACCGATGCCCGTATCCGCGACGGAAAACTCCAGACGCCCACGTTGCATTGAAGGGTCGTCGTATGTCCTTCTCACCGATAGGAGGACGTGTCCCTTTTCGGTGAATTTCAACGCGTTAGATACCAGATTATTAAGGATCTGACGCAACCGGTCAGGGTCCAGACGCATCTTGCACGGAATATCCCATGGGTAATCGACGATAAAGT
>CAYWBS010000788.1:0-1538 GCA_964456215.1 uncultured Hyphomicrobiaceae bacterium | reverse complement strand
GGGTCCGCAACGGATTTGACCACCTCACGCAGATCAGCGTCACTGACATTTATTTCGAGTTTGCCGGCTTCCACTTTGGAGAAATCCAGAATTTCATTAATGATTGTCAGCAGACTTTGCGCCGAGCACGTCAGCGTGTTTATGTAGCGGCGCTGCTTCTGTCCTAATTGGCTCCTCGACATGAGATCGGCCATGCCGATAATGCCGTTCAATGGCGTCCGAATCTCATGACTAATCGTCGACACAAATTCCCTTTTCAATTTGTCTACCTTCTTGACTTCCGTCAGATCGGTAACAACCCCGGTAAACAGTTTTTTGCCTTTGAGGCGAACTTCACTCACCGCGAGATGAACCGGGACCGCGGTGCCGTCTTTGCGACGAGCTTCCACCTCCCGACCTATGCCGATGATCTTGGCGACTTCGCTCTTGTGATAATTGCGCAGATATTGGTCGTGGTTCTCGCCATCACGCGGCATCATCAGGATGGAGACATTTGCGCCGATCAATTCTTCCTTGGAGTACTGAAGGAGTTCCGTCGTGGCGGCATTGAGGTCCTGGATGATCCCGCGATCGTCAATTGTGATGATTGGACTGACAGCGGCTTCCAGAATCGCCCGGATACTGGCTTCTTTTTCCGCCAAACGCGTTTCCCGTTCTTCCAAAGCGCTCGCCATGCCGTTGAATGACTCGGCCAAGTAGCCCACTTCGTCTTTGGATTGAATGTCGGCCCGTTGAGATAGATCCCCGCCTCTGATTTTTTCGGCTACTTCGGCGAGCGCAATAATGGGTCTTGTAATGGCCCGGCTAAAGAACAGGCCGATAATAATCACCAAGATTGAAAGGCAAATTGTAAATATAATTACAGTTTTGAGTAGAGCAGCGGAAGGTTCGAGCGCATCTTCCCGGTCAATTTTGACAACCAGTCCCCAATCCAGAGAGGGGATATAGGCGGTTGCCGCCAAAATATGCACTCCCCTGTAATCGACCATGGATTCATGGCCCAAAAACACTTCTTTTTTCAGCAACGCAATCGTGATCGGAACATTGGTCTGATCAGCCGACGCACCTAATTTATGGCCGGTATTAGGATTGAAGCGAAGGGGGGCCAAAAACTGCGCGCCGCCTGCCTCGTTCCTCCTGGCAACGAGTGTCTCTCCTGTACTGCCAAGGCCATTGTGGTTTTTGACTATGTCCAACATTTCCTGCGCATTTAGGACGGCACGAATGATGCCGATCGTTTTGCCGTCCAGCTTGACTGCGCCGGTCATAAGAGCGTGCATCTGTTTATCAGAATCCGCCATCCAGATTTTTCTAAGGGCGATGGCGCTTTTGCTTTGCTCAAGATTTGGATCGCAAGGGCCACCATTGACTTCCGTGTTGCTCACTGAAACGATTTTGCGGCCTGTAAGGTCGCACAGAACGATACTCTGCATTTGGCGCGCTGATCCGAGGGCATCGTTGAGAATTTTTTTCATCTTTTTGATATGAGCCTCATCCGGACTTTCCAGATGTCTTAGGAACGACAATCGCAGCTGGGT
>CAYWBS010000787.1:0-1829 GCA_964456215.1 uncultured Hyphomicrobiaceae bacterium | reverse complement strand
CGGTCGCGAAAGAGTGCACGGTCGACCAATACGAAGCTGATCGAGCACGTATCATCGCCGCCACCAAAGACGGAACTCTAAAAACTGATCCTGACTCTGGTAAGGATGGAATAACTCTAAGCGTTTTCGTCTCGGAGGCCGCCTGGGGCCGCATGACATTCGTTGAGAAGGTTGATTTTACTCGCTCACTCGTCTGTGCATGGGCCGGGGTTGGTAAGGGCATCTTGGTGTTGCGCTTGCGCTCAGAGATGACAGGCCAAGTGATCGGGCAATGGAGACTTAATCGGCTGACGGTTCCCACGACAGCACCGAGGGTGCGCGTGGAGAAGCAAAAAGAGACTCCCGAGCGACCTGGATTTTCATGTGACGCAAGTAGGAAGGTATGCCTCTGTGAGGGTGGAGCCGAAGGCGCCGACTGCACGGCAATGAAAAAGAACTGCAAAGGTGATGTTGAATGCATTGTGTCACAAGGTATCTCTTCGTGTGCATGTAGAATGCAAGTAACGGAGCCGACACAACGAGCCCCTGTGAAAAAGGCGCCTTCTCGTGGCGCCTCTGGGAGATATTGATTTAATGCCGACCTCCATTCCGGAAGGAGCAGGAACGCGCCTACACCTCACCCATCTGGTATACGCCGAAGGGTTGATGATGGCGACAGGCATTGACGGTATTGGCTCAAGAAGGACCTGACCGGCTGGTTCTGAAAATCCAAAGGAGCAGCAAAAAGACCAATGAGCCAATAAAGGCCGCGACAATATCGCGAAGCGAGATAGCAATTGCATCAAGCCCCGGCCAAATGCCGAAAAGGCGGAAAATCAGGCCGCCTATCAGAGCACCAACCAATCCGACGCCAAGGCCGGTCCAACGATCCAGTCCGGCCCATTTGTCTGGAACCACCGTTCCAACCAGCCAACCGGCGGTGGCGCCGATAATCAGCCAGACGATCAACTGAGCCAACGTAATCGACATGCTTCTTACCCCTTCAAGGATGTCAAAGGCCTAGTGGCATGGAGCGGCAAACTATAGGACAGAGGTCGAAATTTGACCATGCTTTCGATGTCCGCTTTTGGCACTTAGCGGACATCGATTTCGACGCCCAACATGTCCGTTTATTGGGGGAAAGCGGACATATGCCCACAGATGACTCAAGTGCCAGGGAACAGAGCTGTAAGCCCCCCATCAGAAAAGCGGACATCCGAACCGCAGGCCCAAATGTCCCCTAATGACCAAAGCGGACAAGAGCAGGCAGGCCCTTTTGATACCCCCACAACTGCACCCACTAGACACTAAAAGCATCACCTCCGACGACGCCTCTAATCTGTCATTAAAAAAGCGATACAGGGCACGAATTTTGTCGCAAAATGTCAAGGGCGCGCCCGGCGGGGATCGAAATCGGATGGGATCGATCGTTTGCTCGCGTGATCGGGTAGAGATGAGGGAATGTAGCAATGTCGCAACCACTGGATGCCAAGTCGCTCCTGGAGCGCTTCGATATTTCGCCTGAAGATCTTGCTTTGCTGAAACGGTGTGGCCAAACGCTAGTCTCATCAAACAAGATCGAGAGCGTTATCGAGCAGTTTTATGAGTGGCTGGGCGAGCAGCCCGAGTTCTCAATCTTTTTCAATAGCCAAGACACTGTCGATCGCGTCAAAAAACTGCGACATGTCCGCTTATGGCACTTAGCGGACATCGATTCCGATGCTGAACATGTCTGCTTTCAAGGGGAAAGCGGAAATCGCCCCTCACGGCGGGTGCGACAGTTCTATTCGGCGCCGCGCCTTGCGATCAGCCCATCGGTGAAACCGCCCGACAAACCGTTGAGAGGGCGC
>CAYWBS010000786.1:0-1830 GCA_964456215.1 uncultured Hyphomicrobiaceae bacterium | reverse complement strand
TGCCATAAGCCGAAGTGTTCTATTCAGCTACAACGGAGCGATCGTTGCCGATTGGGCGTGACGTGATCTCGGAACTTTCGGTCCGAATAAATGAAGATACCCGCCAGTATCCTTTGCCTGGACCCTGGCGGGCACGTTAGTTCCCTTTGGCCGCGCTCCTGATGGGGATGTATGCCGTATCAGAGGCTAATTCACTTCATATGCGGAAGAGTCGATCAGGACCGAAAGAATTTTCCCCTTGACGGCATCTTCGGAGAAGCCGGCATCCTGATAGATTGAGTAGAGTTTGAAGTCGGAAAATCGCGTCAACACGAACCACGCTAACTTCGCGGCTTCGGGTGACTCAGGATCGAATCCGATGTCTTTGGCCACCATCCGTATCCATTTGTGGGCAGATTTTCCGGCTACATAATGTGAGAAAGACCAGCTGCCGTCTGAATAGTTGGACAAGAACCATTCAACCCGGCGTTGATCCAGGTTCAACTTCGGCGCATCGGTTCCGGCATATCTAGCGGCTTCCGCTATGGCAGGGTTGAAGCCTTGTCCCTTGCCGTCCTTGTCAGTGATTTCTACGTCCCATTGTGGATCGAAATGGGCCGACGCAGCGCCAAACAATAGTCTCTCGGGGGCCTTGCGCTTCAGCATTTCGGAATAGACAACAGCGCCGTGTTCACCCATCCAGCCCCATTTGGCAATTCCGTCTTTTCCGCCCCATGATTCAGGGAACCAGTCGGGCTTCTTAACCTTTCCGGTGCTCTCGTCCCAATTGTACCAAACCTTACTCCAGTCATGGAGAGCCAGCTCTGCGATGATCAGATCGCGATCGGTCGTGCGGATGCCGTGCACGTTTTGGAATGTGTTCATCCACCCCAGTGCTATTTCAATATTCTCAAGCAAATGAACGGCAAGACCGCCCGGATAGTGATGATGGCCCGGACCGCCCGTTGCTGGCGTTGTACGAAGGGCATCCGGCCCCGCCTCGCCGTTGAAAACTGTCGATTTTGGATTGGTATACATGTCGAGGACAAAGGTGCGCATTTCCTTGTCCTCAATAGAATTAATATACCCCATAAGACGGTCGTAGGCAGCTGACGTCCACGCTCCGCTTTTCGCCATTTGCGTCGGCGTCATAGCAAGTATCTGATCAATGCGGGATTTTGGAACTTCCGAAGCCATGACTATCGGTGCGTAGCTGCAGAAGAGCATAATAGCTATCATTAGAGGCAATCTGCGTAGCATTTTTTTACCTTCCCAGAACATCATATCGGGCTGAATTCCCCATTATTTGTCCTCAATCGCAGGCTTGGGTTGACTTCCCGAATATACGAAACCGCATCCGGTCGCATGCGCGACAACAAGACACCTCTCGATCGCGGACATTTCGAAAAATCAGATCGGCGCCATCGATTGACAAATAAGACACCTTGATTGGGTTATCTGTCCAATTGTTATTTATAGTCTGTTTTATAAGCTCAGCTTATATAGTCATCACCGAGCTAAGCCTTGCCGGCCACGAAACGGTATGCTGAATTTTGCAAAGTGGCTGATATCCGCTTCGGGTCAGATTCGGAAAGGCGCGCCACGAGCATATGTGGTCCGTTCAACCCTCAACAGCAGATGTTACATGCCGTTTTGAAGCACTCTGTGCACAATGGATTTTGCCACACCGAGATGAGACGCGATCTCTGAGAGTGAATGACTGGGCTTCATTTGCTTCAGCAACTTTGATTTGATTGTGAATCGGCATGCAATTTTGCCCCCCTTTTGGGGGTGATTGGAGTGCACCCCTTGAGGTGGACACTGTTAGGCGCTCTTTTTGACCGTCTGCCG
>CAYWBS010000785.1:0-1834 GCA_964456215.1 uncultured Hyphomicrobiaceae bacterium | reverse complement strand
GAATCGAATCGACCGGACAAATCATTTCGATATGATGCCGCACGACGTTCAGCACGCCACCGCGCTTGAGGCCCGGTGACTCCGCCTCATTGTAGAATGTCACCGGCATGTCCACGGTAATCTTTGAGTCCTTGCCGACGCGCAGAAAATCGACGTGCAGCGGAAAATCACGCACCGGATCGAGTTGCACGTCACGCGGTATGGCGCGCGATTTCTTTCCCTCGATGTCCAGAACATAGACCGTCGACAGGAAATGCCCGGTTTTCCACTGCTGCCAGAGATCGCGGTAACCAAGCTTGATCGTTTCCGGTTCGGCATTATCGCCATAAACGATCGCCGGGACTTCGCCGTTACGCCTTGTTTGCCGGGCGCTGCCCTTACCCGTGCGATGCCGTGTCTTGGCCTTGAGCTCGACCGATTGAGCCATTTCAGTTCTCCAGAATTAAAAAAGGGCCTCGGAGCCCCGCATTTACCGCCCGATCCGTCCCGCTCCGAGCGGGTTTCGGCCAAATCCGCCCGGTGCTTATAGCGCTCAATCACCGAAAAGACAACGCTTCAGCGATATTCCGGATTGTCGTCAATCGAAAAGGCTGGAAACTGATTTTTCGTTGGCGGTTCGCGTAATGGCTTCTCCAAGCAGATGTGCAATGGACAGGACGCGAATATTGTGAGCGACGCGGACGGCTTTTGTCGCCTGGATCGAATCGGTAATGACGAGCGTGTTGAGGGCGGAGGCCGAGATCCGGGCAACGGCGCCACCGGAAAGAACGCCGTGCGTGATATAGGCATCGACCTGCCGCGCTCCTTTTTCGCGCAGGGCATCGGCCGCGTTGCAGAGCGTGCCGCCGGAATCGACAATATCGTCGATGAGGATGCAGCACCGACCGTCGACATCGCCGATCACATTCATGACTTCGGATTCACCAGGCCTCTCACGGCGCTTGTCGACAATGGCGAGCGGTGCGCCGATGCGTTTGGCAAGTCCGCGGGCCCTGACGACGCCGCCGACATCCGGCGAAATAACCATCAGCTGATCGAGATCGAAGTGCTCCTTGATGTCGCCGACCATCACCGGCGCCGCGAAGAGATTATCGGTCGGAATATCGAAAAAGCCCTGTATCTGACCGGCATGCAGGTCGAGGGTCAGGACGCGGTCGGCGCCGGCCCGTGTGATGAGATTGGCGACCAGTTTGGCGGAGATCGGCGTTCTGGGCCCCGGTTTGCGGTCCTGCCTGGCATAGCCGAAATAAGGCAGGACGGCGGTAATCCGCCGCGCCGATGCCCGCCTGAGGGCATCGATAATGATAAGCAGCTCCATGAGGTGATCATTTGCGGGGAATGAGGTTGACTGAACGACGAAGACATCTTCACCGCGCACATTCTCCTGGATTTCGACAAAGATCTCCATGTCGGCGAAACGCCGGACGACGCACTTCGTCAAAGGGGCGTTGAGATAGGCGGCAATCGCCTCGGCTAGAGGCCGGTTGCTGTTTCCCGCCACCAGTTTCATGGGATCCCTCTCCCATTGGCGAAATCACGAGCAAATGCTCTCGGAAGGGACATCGAATACAAAAAGAAGATCAGCCTTTTAGCAAGGAGGCCCGGGTCTGTAAACCAGCCCGGGCCTATAAAGAGTAATGCAAACTTCAAGAGAACGAGAAAGGCCGAGGAGCGGCCATACTATCAGGGTTTTATTTGGGCTTGGGCAAAAGCTTGAGTATTCCATCGGCGGCCGCTTCGGCGGCTTTATGCGCGGTCGTGCCCCATTCGCCGTCAAGGGAGCCTTGAGGAATGGTATTGCGCTGGGAGACGGTTCCGAGCTTACGGCCGGACG
>CAYWBS010000784.1:0-1837 GCA_964456215.1 uncultured Hyphomicrobiaceae bacterium | reverse complement strand
CTGGGGTATTCAACGTGGTGCCATACGTGATAGTCAGTTAAGATACTAAACGCCAAGTATCATGGGCCCCCGGCAGAGCCAAAAATATCGGACCTGATGTGGCGCAACTTTCATAGGCTTAGTTAAACAAACTGTCGGGGAAGGGCCGCGACTAGATCTTATTGGTCAACAGGGGACGACAAATGACAGAGACACATAAGGGGCGCTGCTTTTGCGGCGCAGTCGAGCTTGAGGTTAAAGGGGCGCCAGAAGCAATGGGTTACTGTCATTGCAGTTCATGTCGCTCGTGGTCAGCCGGGCCGGTGAATGCGTTCACGTTGTGGAAGCCTGAAGCAGTCAAGGTCACAGCCGGCGGGGATAATATCGGCCATTTTCAAAAGACGGAGCTTAGTGACCGCCAATTTTGCAAAATTTGCGGCGGGCACATTATGACCAATCACGCCCCTATTGGACTGGTGGATGTCTATACGGCGACAATCCCAACTCTCAAGTTTGAACCTAGTGTCCACGTCAATTACGCCGAGACTGTGTTGCCTATGAAAGATGGCCTGCCCAAACTAAAGGACTTCCCTGCAGAATTGGGAGGGTCAGGCCAGACAGTGCCTGAGTGACCTCGATCACAAAATGTTTGCAGCCAGACGCTGGTATATTTCTTGACGACTGCAATTGGCCCTTGGCGTCGCCGGCGCCTAGCGGGGGAATGGCAGCATCCGCCAGAAGCGGAAGTGGCCGACGCCGGACCGACACGCGTTTCAACGTCCGAGTTTGTATAGGAACGGACGAAGCCTGCCATTCAAAGCCGGCATAGGGCGCATTCGCGCCCCGCTTGCTTCAGAGCGCCATGCTGAGAGGGCCGGAGGGTCCGTCGTCAAGTCGCGCCGCGCCATGCCGCATCGGCGCCGGTGGTCCTGGGTCCCCGACAAATATGCGGATCATCGACGTACCTCATCGCACCGCCGGGGCCGCATATTTTCGGGGATGACGGTGGTGAGGTTTGCGGCGCGGCAGAGATCGCATCCCTCCCCTCGAGGGGAGGGAGGGCTGCGATGCGGAGCGGCGCAGGCGCTACTCGGCCGTAGCCTGGATGAAGCGAAGCGAAATCCGGGAACGATAACGATTGAGAGGCTGCCCCGGGTTTCGCTGCGCTCCACCCGGGCTACTTGCTCACCCCCCACCCTTTCCGCCGAATGACTTGCTCGGACACGTCCTCGTAAGATCATGGCGGAAAGCCCTCCCCGCGTTGGGGGAGGGATTGTTTCGCGAGCGCCGGGCGGCGTTTTCCTCCGTCATCACCGGGCGATAGACTCGGTGATCCGATAGGGAATTGGTTGTGAACTCAGAGGTCATATCGGAAATGATGAAATCGCCGCACGGCCCACTTGGATGCCCGGGTCAAGTCCGGGCATGACGAAATTAGTTTGATCGACGTTCTTTCATCCAATGCCGGACCAGGTTTCAAACCCCGCCCGGCGCGTCGGAGAACCTTTCATCTTTTCGGTCATTCCCGCGAAGGCGGGGAATTTTTATGTGCGCACAGTCTCCGACAGGATTTCTGATCGGCCGCAATTATTTGATGGCATGGAAATTCAAAAATTGAACCAATAGGACAGTCATCGCGTCCCTCTATGGCGCAACGCGCATTTGCATTATTCGAATTCAGGGGACGACTATCATGAAAACCATGTCGATTTTTATCGTGGCGATATTTGCATTTAGCTACGTCGCTCTAGATTGCGACTCTGCCGATGCGGCGTCGCTGAAGCGCCGAATTGACGGTATCTCCGTACGCATCCGGTTAGTACCGCCTTGCATTGAGGGCTGGATATAGCTCCTGTTG
>CAYWBS010000783.1:0-1839 GCA_964456215.1 uncultured Hyphomicrobiaceae bacterium | reverse complement strand
TAGGCACTTAATTTGTAGACGACCTCCGTGTCGGGATTTGTAGACGACCTCCGTGTCGGGCTCCAGCGTGCAAAAGCCGTGGGCGAAGCCGTGCGGGATGAACATCTGGTTCCAGGCTTCGGCTGAAAGGACGGCGCTGACATGCCGCCCGTAGGTTGGCGAGCCGCGCCGCAAATCGACAGCCACATCGAACGCCGCTCCCTGCACAACTCTAACGAGCTTGGCTTGAGCAAATGGCGGGGATTGGAAATGGAGACCGCGCACCGTGTTAGGCTCTTCCGAGGCCGAGTGATTGTCTTGCACGAACTCGGTATCGATCCCGGCGGACGCGAACGCCTGTTTGTTGTAGACCTCCGAGAGGAAGCCGCGGGCATCCTGGAAACGCGCAGGGCTCACGAGCTTGACGTCGGGGATTTCGAGCGGAATAACCTGCATTCTGCCTGCCGCGAATGTTTGCTCCCGTGGTTTCTACCGCCTCCGGCGGTTTACCGCAAAAGATGGGGCCGGGAGCGTTGCGGCGCGATAACGGCCTTAGAGCCCCGGGGGTCTGACGCAATTCTGACATGCGCTTACGGACATTTGCCGGTCCGCCGGGCAGGGCGCTTCGCGCGATGCAAGGCCGGCCGCGATGATGAGGAGACGGAGAGATGCCCGATTACAAGCTGAGCTATTTCGATTTTCATGGCGGGCGGGGCGAGCCGGTCAGGCTTGCTTTTGCCATCGCCGGGATTCCGTTCGAGGACGATCGCGTCTCCTTCGACGAGTGGGGGACCCGTAAAGCCGGCACGCCGTTCGGCTCCTTGCCCGTGCTCGAAGTCGACGGCAAGACCTTGTGCCAGTCCAATGCGATCGGCCGCTTTATCGGCAAGCTCGCCGGGCTTTATCCCACCGATCCGTGGCAGGCGGCGCTGTGTGACGAAACCATGGACGTGACCGAGGAGATGATCGGCGCGGTCGGCTCCACCATGTTCCTGCCGGAAGACGAGAAGAAGGCGCGGCGCGAAGCGCTCGCTGCCGGCCCGATCCCGTTTTATCTGGAGCGCTTGCAAAAGAAGCTCGAAGAAAACGGCGGAAAATACTTCGCCGGCGACTCGCTCACCGTGGCCGATCTCAAGGCCGCGATCCTGATCCGCCTGCTCAGGTCCGGCATGTTCGACTATATCCCGGCCGATCTGCCCGACAAAACCGCGCCGAAGCTGGTCGAGCATTATAACCGGGTGATGGATAATCCGGACGTCAAAGCCTATTATGCCAAGGTTGGCGCCGAGCTGTAACGGCGCCAGCCGGCTCCACCAACAAACGCGCTACCAGCCGAACGAGATGCCTGCGCGGCCTCCGGCCTGTCCCTCCTTAGCGCCAGCGCCGAGGCCGCCAAACAGGGCAAGCGTGCCGCTGCCCGGCCGCAACAGGTCTCTGGCCAGCACGCCGGCCGCCGAAAAGCCGATCGCATTGGCTTCGTCAGAGGATCCCCAGGCCGCGGTCATGCCGAACCGCTGGCCGGCTTCGAGGATCGGCTGGGCCAGCGCGAACGAGGTGGCGATCCCCTCGGTCAGCTCGTTGTCGCGCCGCCCGAGACCGTTGATCTGCCCTTGCAGGCCCGAGATGTCGCCGCTCGTTGCCAATCCGAGCTGGCCCGGCGTGTAAGCGGCAAGGTCGCCGCCCGCGTTCGAGGTGACGAGATAGCTCGGCGTCCCTTGCGCTTGCCTGCTCGCGTTCGAAGCGATGCCGGTCATGGTGTAAATGTTCTGCTGCGTGCCGAACACTTGCTGGTTGGCGCGCGTGGTGGCGGCACCCGCACCGAACGCGGCGGCGTTGGTGTGGCCTGCACCAACGACAGCG
>CAYWBS010000782.1:0-1841 GCA_964456215.1 uncultured Hyphomicrobiaceae bacterium | reverse complement strand
CGGGTTATGCGGATTGGTGAGGCCGACGGGCTTCAGCGGCCCATGCCTCAGGGTCTCGCGCCCGCGTTCGGCCATGACCTCTATGGGCAGGCAGTCTTCAAAATAAGGCGTCGATTTTTCCCAATCGTGAAATTCGGTCTTCTCGCCGGCGAGAAGCGCGTCGATCAGAGCCTCATATTGGGACTTGTCGAGCGGGCAATTGATGTAATCGGCGCCGGTTCCGCCGGGCCCGGGCTTGTCATAGCGCGATTGCAGCCAGACCGTGCCAAAATCAATCGAGTCCTTGTGAACGATTGGCGCGATGGCGTCAAAGAACGCCAGTTCCTTCTCTCCGGTGAGGTTCTGGATGGCGGCACTCAAGGCGGGCGAGGTGAGGGGCCCGGTGGCGATTATGACGGAGTCCCAACCGGGCGGTGGCAGTCCGGCGACCTCCTCGCGGACGATCTCGATATTGGCGTGGGCGTCAAGGCGCCGCGTCACTTCATCCGAAAAACCCTCCCTGTCGACCGCAAGGGCGCCGCCGGCGGGAAGTTTGTTGGCATCGCCCGCTGTCATGATCAGCGAACCGGCGCGGCGCATCTCCTCATGGAGCAGACCGACCGCATTGTTCAGCCAGTCGTCCGAGCGAAAGGAATTTGAGCAAACGAGTTCCGCGAGGCCGGGGGTTTTGTGGGCCTCGGTCATCCGGACCGGCCGCATTTCATGAAGGATCGCCCGCTCGCCCGCCTGGGCGATCTGCCAGGCGGCTTCCGATCCCGCGAGGCCGCCGCCAACGATATGAATAGGGGTCATGGGTATCCTAATTTAGCGGAAAACCGGTCAACTGCACAGCCACGCCCGCCCGACGCTGCAAATTAGCCGAACAAGACAATCGGCTCAATCGGCACATCAAACCTTCCAACAGGCGCCCCAGTCCCTTAAATAGACAGGAACGGGTGCAAGGGACGTGGGTACAGGATGATCGGATATAAATCCAGACTGGAACGCGATCTCACGCGCTGGCAAAAGTCCGGTTTTATCGATGCGGACGCCGCGGACGCCATTCGCGCCGACGTCGCCAAGCGGACAAGACAGTTCGCGCTCGCCCCAATCCTCGCCATTCTTGGCGCCATCCTGCTTTGCTTCGCGGCAATGACGTTCGTCGCCGCCAACTGGCAATACATGCCGAAGCTCCTCCGCCTGGCGATCCTCTTCCTGGCCATGTGGGCCGCATATGGCGCGGCCCTCGAGCTCAATCGCCGGCGGCTGGCCTTTTTCTCCGAGGCGGCGATCCTGCTCGCCATTGGGCTCTTCGGCGCCAACATCATGTTCATCGCGCAGATGTATCATCTGAGCGGCAATCCGCCGGACGCGGTGCTGCTGTGGGCAGGCGGTGCGCTGCTTGCCGGTATCGCCTTGCGGTCGCGCCCGGCGCTGGGGCTTACCGTCATGCTTTTTGCCCTATGGAGCTGGTGGCAGGTCACCGAGACCGGCGAGGTTCATTTGCCGTTCCTGATCGCGTGGCTTGTCACGGCGGCGGCCATCTCCTGGCTCAAATGGCGGGGCGGCTATCATTTTCTGGCTATCAGTCTTTCGGCCTGGATCATCGGGCTCGGCTTTCTGTTGGATCATTGGGATTTGCTGGGCACGCGGGCGGCGCATCCATTAGTTGTGGCGCTGGGGCTCGCTGTTGCCGCCATCGGTATTTTTGCCCGCGACCAGGTTGACAGACTGACCGGATTTGCAAAACCAATTCAGATCTACGGATTGTCTATCGCCTTTGCCGGGTTTTTTGCTCTGCAATTCCTGGAGAAGACCGACGCCGGGGCGCTTGTCTTGTTTGCCATCCTGTCACTGGCCCT
>CAYWBS010000781.1:0-1847 GCA_964456215.1 uncultured Hyphomicrobiaceae bacterium | reverse complement strand
TATGCGGCTCACCGCGATCGTCCGAACCGAGATAGAGCTGGCTTGCGAGCCACATGAGATTGCGGTAGCCGGTCTCATCCTTGGCGAGTAGAGCAACGCTGCCCAGGGCACCCCGTGAAACCTTGGATGCGCTTCCATCGAACGGATTGATGGGCTTGTCGCCGCCATCCAGTTCATCAAACCTGACCGCCAGCGTGCAGCCGATAATAGGTTGAATGCCGGCGCCCCAGAGTTTTTCGGAGAACTCCAGAGCGCCGAAAAGGTTGCCCGAGTCGGTGAGAGCAAGCGCCGGCATTTTGTCGGCAATGGCAAGGTCCGCCAGCCGATCAATGGTCAGCGCCCCCTCCAGCAATGAATAGGCGGAACGCGCCCTGAGATGTATAAAGAGATCACAATCCGCCTTCGCCATTTCCGCCTCTGATCCTTGTCACAATAATCGCATGGCCGAGCCGTCGAGCTTCCCAGTTCGCCAGATTCGTCTGAAGCTTTCAATGCGGGCGGACACCTGACGAAACGTCTTCCCCGAAATAAAGGTTCTCTATTTGTTCTTTTGCGCCTTATTGAGCAGGGGGCACAAGTTATGTTCGTTTGTAGATGCAGCCGCCAGATCCTGCCAGACGATTGCCGAGTTAAAGGACGACACGCCCACCCAATTGAAAAACGGGCCGCTCAGCGAGCGGCCCGCCGTGAGATCGGCTACCGGCGATCTCAAAATTGCTATGCAATTCAGGCGGGTCACCGAGCGAACGAAGGCTGCTCCGCAATCTCCGTGACGCGCAAAAGCTGCACCGGCAGCACAAGACCATCACTCGACATTGGATCACCTCCTTTCAGTTGTTGCGACTCATTAAAACATAACACAGGATAATCGCTGCGCGATACCGCGATATCAGCGAAATTTTTTCACGGTTACGTCAAATCGGGGAAATTTTGAGCGGTGTCTCAGTTTGGACATAGCAACTTGGCGGGAAATGAACGCCTCGTGCGGCAACCGTTCATTTCAGCCGCGATCTTGGCCCTGTAACAATATATGTGCGTACTGGCCCGACTGTCTTCTCTAGAAGGCTCTACGGCCGTAGAGGGTAGCGTCTGGAGAACCGGGAATGGCCGCCCCGCGGCTCTCGTAGTCGGATTTGATCTCGCCGCAGCGCTCCCAATAAGAACCTGCAAAAAGTCGGACCGCAACGTAGAGGATCAATCGCTGCCAGAGGGCAACGCCTAACACCCCCATAGCCTCAAAGAAGATCCAATCATATTCCGCGCGGGTCCGGTCCTGCACGACATAGCCCCAGTCGTGGACGACGCTCGCCTTTGCGTAGCGGCCGAGCGGCGGAAACAACCGCCAGAACAGGCGAGGCACGGAGGCGAAATCGGTCATGAAGCCAGCCGTGACAGTGATTACGTCATTGGATTCCTCGCTGCCCACATGATAGTCAAAATCTTCCAATAGGACAGCGAGAGTCCGCCCTTCTACCTTGTGTTGAGTGATTTCTACGCGCAGTGGCTTGGTAAAGCTCGACACGCAAATACACTCCCTCCGAAACGGTGTTCCAAACCGCACGTTCGATATTTAGCACGGATTATGCGTCAACCAAACTTCGCCGAGGGGATCGCGGTACCAAAAGTCCGGTTATTCCATTAATATTCAGACCCCGTCACGGTCTGCCCATGCCCGCGACACAGGCCCGCAACGGAACCCAAACTCGAGGAAATTAGAAGTTCTGATTGTTGCATCAGCCCGTAGCGTGTCGGCCGATTTTCGCTCACCCGGCGGCTCCAAGTCTCAAGCATGGCGGTTTTTACCTGATGCCTGCCTCACGCCTTTCTCGATCGTCCGCTCTCCTCAA
>CAYWBS010000780.1:0-1848 GCA_964456215.1 uncultured Hyphomicrobiaceae bacterium | reverse complement strand
CCAGACTACGAATCTGGGGGTCGGGAGTTCGAATCTTCCCCGGTGCGCCAATTAAGTTAATTCCAACAACCGCGATCGCACCGACGGGCTAGGCTCCAAATGGGCTTGGCCGTTTTTGACAGAGCCAGTGATCCGCCAAGCACGTGGCCGATTTCCTCAATGGGCCGGAGGCCGAACCGCATGCCGGTCATCCCCGGTAATGGAGGAGGGCCTTTGACCACCACAAACCTTGCTTGTGACAATTGCCACAGCGCGAATGCGAGCACCGCTCCATGATCCCGACATCGCTTCGGCAGCCGCCGACCTGGCTAGCGATGCGAGGACGCGATCAATCATATGATCGAAAGGAGCAGTGTCATGAATCCCGCGTTGGCGGAACTGGACTACGGCAGGCGCACAGCCGAGCGCTTCTTAGAGAACATTGCGGGCCCCGCCTTCCTGCTTATGTTCAATTGCACCGTGGTCCACATGAACAGCCGCGCGCGGCGCGTCGTGGAAGACAAACGTGGACTCATGACGACGCCGGCGGGGCGCCTGGTGCTTCAGGAGCGGACAGAGACAATCAGGCTGCATCAGCTCGTTTCCAAGGCCGCGGATTGCAATGGAGCAAACGGATTACCGGCGGGCGATTTCCTCATTTTCTCGGTCCTGGGCGAGTTGCCTCCCAACGCATTGCTCATCCACCCCATGGTCCCCACAGCGGATCGATCAGTGATGGAGCAGATGCCGGAGCCAACACGACAGGTTCTGGCTACGGTTCACTATCGGCAAGACTCTTATCTTCTTCCTGAGCAGCGCGTCAGGGCGGCATTCGGTTTTACGACCGCCGAAAGCCAGGTTGTGCTGGGCTTGGCCGCGGGCCGAACGGTCTCGGAGCTTGCCGAACAAACGAACCGTTCCGTTCACACGGTGAGACTGCACTTGAAGCATGCAATGGCGAAGGCGGATTGCCACTCGCAATCCGAGCTCGTGAGCGTTCTGTTCAGGACCACTGGTCAGCTGATTTAGGCGATCGGCCCGCCACTCATTGAATTGGCGCTTTTATGCTCCGCCAACTAGAGGGCGACACAAATGTTCATTTGCGCGGCCCTCCGTCTCTCCGTTGGATTGTTCGCCATCCCGTCACCAGCCAACTTGCAGAGGACTTATCGGAGCCCGCCGAGCATAGCCCAGCTGGGATACGCGAGACCGCGCGATGGTCGTCTTAATGCTGAAGCCCGAGTGTTTCGAAGCTCCGCGCCTGATGCACGGCATTCGCGACATGCGAGGCGTCGTTATGAAAAAGGTAGTTTATCGAACCTTAGGAGAACCGAAAATGTTACGTGGAATCATCAAAGCAGCCATTGTCTCCGGAGTGTTCCTGGCTTTTGCTCCCGCCATCGCACAAGCAGACCCGATGCCAAGCAAGGGGACGACGCCCTACGTCACGCATTTCGTCTTTCGGCCCCTGGAAAGCATTGACGTTCCTGGTTTTCGGGGCACCGTGCACGAAATGGTCGGGACCACCGAGAACATGAAGGGTGAGAAGATGCTCGACAAGATGGCCGCGCGCTGCGTAGCCGTCGATGTCGACTCGGGCCCCAAGAAATATATCGATGGCGCGTGCGTGCTGACGGATGCCGACGGCGACAAAATCTTCTCGACCTTTGACACTCGCGACGTCGACAAGTCGATGGGAGAAAAGGGTGCTTGTGGTACCCATACCATCACGGGCGGTTCGGGCAAGTACGCGGGAATCACTGGTAAGGAGCCGTTCTCTTGCGAAGCCATGCCTGCACTTGCGGGCGGCGGCGGCTATACTTCGCTGGACATTCCGCACACCACGAGCTGGGAGATCCAGTGAGCCCG
>CAYWBS010000779.1:0-1853 GCA_964456215.1 uncultured Hyphomicrobiaceae bacterium | reverse complement strand
ATATGGATTAGACCAGCCTCAGCTTTCTGCGCGGCGCCGGTCCGGCGGCACGATCCGACGATTGATGTTTCGAAGGAGAGCTAAAAAGAGCGGACTGACCGATCGGATCTTCCATGCGGCGAATTTTGCCTTCGAAAAAGGCGCCCTGTTCGATGGCGAGACCTGTATGAATGATATCGCCCTCGACATGCGAGGTCGATTTCAGGCTAACATTTACACCCCGAACCGCTCCGGTAACCCGGCCCTCGACAACGATGTCTTTGGCGACGACTCCCCCGACAATATGTCCGTTCTCCAGGATTGTCAGTGAGGTGCAATGGACGTCACCGCAAATCTCACCGTCGATATGTATCTCGCCTTTCGATATCACATTACCGGTGACCGATAGACTCGGTCCAATAACAGACGGCTTCATCTATTCATTCCCTCCAATCGAATCATACCGTTCGCGCCCATCCTGGCTCGTCTCGCCGGAACAAGCATGCATGATCAATTCGGGTAAGGCGGTGATCGATAAACAAATCCAACGGTCATGCTGCCAATCACGGTCTCCTCCCTTCAAGGCGCGATAAAGGCGGTCCCCGCCAATATCAAATATTTCGCTGGGCGCCGCCGCGGCGCGTCAAGGCAGTTCGGAGTGTCGAAACGGTTTCATAGCGTCAAACCACCGTATCGAACACGCATCCACAGCCCCGCTCACCCGGTCCCAACGCCCGCCGGCGCCGCACTTCACCAACCAAAATTTAGAGGGGACAGAGCGCTCGATCAACGCGCGATTGCGTCCACGCGAGCCACGCCCACGTTACCCCGCGAACCATAATCGTTAACCGACATTGCCAAGCGCGGCAAGAGGCTTGTAGAAGCCTGGCGTAAGACCCGCTTCGGATCGCGCCTTGTCGTTGAACGGCGGCTTGACGCGGCCACGGAAATGGCGCCGGACCAGAGCGTGAAATGTCGGCTCCGGAGCAAGACCGTGGCGTTCGCACAGATAGCGAAACCATTTGCAGCCGAACGCGACGTGTCGCTTCTCATCATTATAAATAATCGTAAGGATCCGGGCCGAAACCAGATCACCATGCCCGGCCATTTTTTCTATTATTGCGGGCCCGACATCGAGTCCCCGCGCTTCGAGAACGAGGGGTATTACAGCGATGCGCGCCAGCAGGCTGTCGCCGGCATCTTGAGCCGTTTGCCAAAGACCGTCATGGGCGGGAAGATCGCCATAGGCGGATCCCAAATCATTCAGCCGGCGCGAAAGCAGCTCGAAATGCTTTGCCTCTTCGACACCGACGCGGACCCAATTGTCAAAATAAGTGCGTGGCAAATCGGCCCATGCGAAACGGCCGATTAAATCCCATGTCATGTCGATGGCGTTCAGCTCGATATGAGCAAGAGAGTGAAGCAGGGCAATGCGTCCGCGATGGCCGGCGGTGGATCGCTTTGGCATCTGACGGGGCGGAAGAAGCACGGGTTTCTCAGGCCGCCCTGGCTTATTCGGCATTTCCAGCCGTGAACTGCGGATGCCGAGCGAAAGGCGGCGGTGATGCCAGGCCCGCGCGGCGCTCTTCGCCAGTTCAATTTTTTCGCCGAGAACCGCGGTCTCGACGATCGAGCGCGCGTAGTCGACAAGCGTGACGGGTGAGTGCTTTGCCATGATAAGAACGACCCGATTTGAGTGAAGCGAGGATCAGGGCGCGAGCCGCAGGTCGGCGTTTTGCGGCGGCCCGGCCATTCGTAGCGCAATTGTCTTCGATAGCCCCAGCTGTCGGCCTGTGCCGCGCGCCCAATTATTTAATCGCCGATCGATATCGCCAGGCGATATCGATCGGCGATAGATCGGAAGAGCCACGTCT
>CAYWBS010000778.1:0-1854 GCA_964456215.1 uncultured Hyphomicrobiaceae bacterium | reverse complement strand
ACTTGCGCAGTTCGGCAATAACAGGCCGACCTTTGTGCCTTTTTCGACGCCTAGCGTTTGCAAGCCGGCCGCCGCGCAATTGGTTAGCGCGTGAATTTCAGAGTAAGTTGTTGTTTTTCCGAGGAAATTTGTGCAAATTTGCGAGCCGGCACTGGCCGCCGCGTCGTCCAATATCTGGTACAGAGGCTGCGGTGTGAAAGTCTGGTTCCAATCGACATTCTTGGGATAGGTTTTCAGCCACTGAAAACTGGTTCGCGCACCGGGTTGGGATGATGCGACGTCGGGGTTTGTGGCGTTCGTTGGCATCGTTCAATGACCCTCAAAAAGGGTTCCTCCTCGCAAATTCTTGCTTTATAAAAGCCCTGCCAGACCAATTTCCGGTCCGGCGGCAATTGGTATGTCAGTATAACAATAAATCTTGTGTATGAAATGACCGAGGCGTAGTGCCGCGAGCATCAATGCTGTTGATGGCGGCGAGACTTAGCCTTGTCGGAGAGTGACTCTCGATAAATCCATAGATTCCTCGACATTTTGCATACCGGCGGTTCCGTGTTCGCGGTTGGTGCGTAGCTAGACTCAGCCCGGTTTTAAGTTTAAGTGAGGGCCTTGCTTGTTCTTGGGATACGACTGTTTTAGCAAGTTGAGTTAAAAGCGGCCTCCGTTCGGCACAGTGGAGCGGGTCAAGGAGAGCAATATGGACGATGTGGCAAGTAAGATCGTTGAGATCCTCAAGAAGAATATGAAGGAGCCTCCTGAGAGCATTTCTTTGGAGACGCCGCTCAGCGAGCTGGACATTGAGTCGCTCGATCTTGCGGTCATCGTGTTTGACATCGAGGATACATTTGGGATTGAAATCCCTTATAATGCCAACGAAGAAGTAGAGGATTTCGCGACCGTAGGCTCGGTCGTGGACAAGGTGAGAGCCATTATTGCTGATGCCGGTCCGTCAGGGGCTGCGGCGTAATCTATCCGACGCCGGTAGAAGACGTCCCTAAGCGGTTTGAACATTCTTCCAGGCGAAGGAAATCACACAATTTATGACTAATCATAACGGCCGCAGGCGCGTAGTTGTCACGGGACAAGGTGTTGTCACGTCTCTTGGTACGGGTGTCGGCAAAACCTGGTCGGCAGTCAAGCGCGGCGAATGCGGAATTCGCGAGATCCAACGGTTTTCAACCGAGGGTCTCAGATGCACGATTGCGGGCGAAGCCTTGGATTTCGATCCGAAGGTTCATGTGCAAAGCCGGTCCGTGCAGTTGGCCGACCGGTACTCGCAGTTCGCCGGTGCCGCAGCCCATGAGGCCGTCCAACAGGCGGGGCTCGACGTGCCGTTCAAGGACGGATTGAGGGCGGCTTCGATTATCGGTTCCGGAATCGGCGGCCTGACGACGCTTGAGGATTCCTATTATGCCTTGTTTGCGCAGAACAAAAAGGCGACCCATCCCTTGACGCTTCTCAGGGCGATCGGCAGCTCGGCTTCCGCCCATGTCAGCATAGATTATGGCATCAAGGGCCCGACATTCGGCGTTGTCAGTGCCTGCTCGACGGCAACCCACGCTATCGGATTGACACTGGGTATGATCCGCAGCGGATTGATTGATCTCGGCATCGCGGGCGCGACGGAGGCATCGCTGGCTTGGGGTTCGACGCGCGCCTGGCAAGCGCTTCATGTGCTCAGCAACGATGGCTGCTTCCCCTTCTCAAACAAACGCAATGGGACCGTCCTCGCCGAAGGCGGCGGAGTTCTGGTTCTTGAGGCGCTCGATCATGCGAGTGAGCGTGGTGCGCCGATCTTGGCCGAGGTTTTGGGATTCGGCATGACGGCCGACGCCGCCGATATGGTCAATCCGGATA
>CAYWBS010000777.1:0-1862 GCA_964456215.1 uncultured Hyphomicrobiaceae bacterium | reverse complement strand
CCTCGACTTGTGCCGATAACGACCACCGGTTTTCCGTTCATTTCGTGAAGCTTTCTTGCGACGTTTTCCAGATCGCCAGCGTGTTCCTCCGAGGCTCGAAATCCCCCCAACAAGCCGGGTTTCTTCCACCTGTCCTTCGGAGCATCGACGACCGCGGCCACGAACCCAGCAGACGCAAACGCCTGCCGGGTGCGGACGAGAAAGTTCTTGGATTGCGTCTTTATCGTCCCTTTGCCGGATATCCGCAAAATCCCGCTGCCGCCCGTCAATAATATGACGTTCGCTTTGGCTGTCGACGGATCACCGCTTATCAGGGTTCTCATCTTGGCGCCGCTCGCGGCCGTGACTTCAAGAACCGTCTCCTGGGCAACAACCGCATTTCCCACGCCGTTAATGCCCGCGAAAGCCGCAACAACCAACAATGAACGAAAGAGACGATTCTTCATGTCGGACCTCATCGCACCCCGGATGCCGGGTGAAGAACAGAGCGGAGATCATGATAGGACGGAAAGCCTCAAGCGCCAATCACAGAGTAATTTACGAAGCCGATCGGGCGGCATTTTGTGGCCCCTACCCCAAGTTGTGTCGAATTGCGGAACACAGCCGATGGATGGTAGAGGCAAGGCGATTTCCGGAGATCGGGATGAATGTTCCTTTTCCTGAGCGAAATATTTGTCGGCCCGGCCGGCCGCTCTCGGGATGGCTGGCGAACGTTTCTTGGGTTACCGTAAACGATGTTTCGCTATCTTACCGGCAGCGGGCTCGTCGCCAATCGTGCCATCGGCCGGATCAGGGCGGCCTCGGCGGCCGTGGTGATTTGTGCTGCCCTTCCGGCAATCGGATCAGAAGTTTCGGCGAACACTAGTGACTGCCGTCTCAAGCCCGGCCCTTCGGGAACGGTGACTGAAGTCCTGGACGCTGCAACAGTCATTCTCGATGACAAATTGAAGATCCGTTTGGTCGCGATCCTTCCGCCGCGCAACACTGAGAAAGCGGGCTACGGAATCCCGCAGGGCGCGCAAGATCTGCAATCCATTGCCGCGCAATCGAAGACCGCCCTCGCCAAGCTCGTTCGCGGACAACCAGTTGATCTGGCCTATGACGGCCTTCGGCAGGATCGCTATGGCCGCGCCCTTGCCCATCTCTATGTGCGGCGCCAGGGAGAGCGGATCTGGGTGCAGCGCCGTCTGGTCGAAGGCGGATTGGCGCGCGTCTCCTCTTACCGGGATAACCGGAACTGCATTCGCCTCTTACAGGGCTTCGAGCAATCCGCCCGGAGTGCGCGCCGGGGTCTCTGGTCCCTCGGCTTGTATCAGGTCATGCGGGCACGGCGCTCCGCGGACATTTTGAGGAGGATCAGGACGTTTCAGCTGGTTGAAGGCACCGTTCTCAAAATCGGCGAGGCACGAGGCCGGATTTTTCTGAATTTCGCCGACAACTGGAAAAGCGATTTCACCGTTTCAATATCACGGCAAGACCGGAAATTGTTTCTGAATGCTCAATTTGATCTGAAAGCGCTGGAGGGCCGGCGCATTCGCGTTCGCGGCTGGGTCGAACGCTGGAACGGCCCGATGATCAAGGTCACCCACCCGGAACAGATCGAGTTGCTCGACCAGGGTGAACCGGCCGCGCCGCCGGCGAAAAGCAAAGACCCGGAACATGGTGAACCGGGTCTTCGACGTATTTAAAGCATGTTCGATATCCGGCGGCGATCAGCCGCCTTGAGCCCGCCGCCGAGCTAAGCTAAGCCGCCTTGTTTTCGGCGTCACCAGCCTCGAGAGCGGCAGCTTTCTCGGCCCGAAAACCTTTCGATAGAACGTCCGTGATTCGCTGCACGGCGATACCTTCTTCGAGCTTCTGCA
>CAYWBS010000776.1:0-1872 GCA_964456215.1 uncultured Hyphomicrobiaceae bacterium | reverse complement strand
AATGAATCACTGTTCGCCTGAAAAGGGAATCCCGTTTATGGGTATGTGACCTAGATATTTATGCCGCCGCACGTGCGCTCGTTGTCGCCAGCGGTGGGGCGCTTGACGATATCGCCGGTCTTGCCTGGAATATCCACACGGACCGGCGTTGCGGCCCAATGCCGACATGCGACCGGCCGACTAACGGATTACTTGGAGAGTGTTCCGGCAATCTTTACAATTCAGTATGATTTGCGCCCTAGATCATGGACTCATAAATCTGCTTGAAATGGCGCCACAAACAGCAAAAAGATGCCAGCAGAAGCGCGAACAGCGGGGCTTTCCCCCCGGTGCAGCGCTTCGACGCTGCGGATCGAAGCTGTTTTGGCGTCTCCGATATCGCAAATTCGCCCCCGGACAGCGTCGCAAAGGCTTGAAAATGCCTCACATTTCCTGCGCCTTTGCTCCTCGTCCGCGAACCAATTGGCTCACACCATTTCGAACCGGATTTATGAGTTCATGAACTAAACGGTTTTCCCCATGATACTTCCATTGCAGACGCTCTTCTTCGAGGACCTCTCGCTCGGCCTGACCGAGTCACTCACCAAGGTGGTTTCGTCCGATGACGTTGTCGGTTTCGCCGAAATCACTGGTGACCGCAATCCAATCCACCTTTCCGAGCATTTTGCAGCCAAGACGCCGTTTGGGACGCGCATTGCCCATGGGCTTTATACGGCGGGATTGATATCGGCGCTGCTGGGCACGCGCCTACCCGGCCCGGGGGCGGTGTACATCTCTCAGTCGTTGCATTTCCGCGCGCCGGTCAGGATCGGCGATACGGTGGTCGTCACGGTCACGGTCGAGGAACTGATTCCCGAGAAAACCCGCGCCCGGCTCGCCTGCGCGTGCACGGTCGATGAAAAAGTCGTGCTTGACGGCGAGGCGTTGGTCAAAGTGCCATCGAAACAGGAGACATCTCGTTAGCAGTCTGCTGAAAAACTTCTCGCTCTGAGGTCAAAATCACGATTCCCTGTTTTTGTCGGTAATGGACGGTGGGCAGCCATATCTTCCTCCTAAATCGGTTCGGGATAACGACTCATAAACAAGCGAATTGGGAATCCACTTCCGGGACTCCCTTATCCTGACAGCGCTTTAGCGCCAGAGAGCGTCGCCCGAATGAACCGAAAACCATCAATGCGCCAATTTTGGATCCGAACCCGTTAACGGCAGCCGATCACGTTTAGATTCAAGTCTAAGTTTTTGGTTAAGGGAAATTAAATATGCGGCGTTTATCTTGTGGCCACCAATAAAACTAGGGAGACCGTTAAGGTGAATATCATGAGTAATCGCTTTCTTGCGTTGATCGCATTGGTGTGTGGCCTGGCCGCTTCGCCGGTCCTGGCTTCGAACGAGCATGTCGAGCCTGCAAAGAAATATGCCAATGAAACCTTGGCGAAGTGGATGAGCGATCCGCTCATCATTCAGGCCGTCAAGGCACAGAATGAAAAGCATAAGTCGCTTAAGGAAGAGCAAATCGTTGCCCTCGACAAAAAATGGCGCGCTGAGGTGAATGCATCGCAGAGGCCTCTTGTCGAGAGCGTTCTGGCCAACAAGGTTTCCGAATACTTGAAGTCCAAGAAAGAGTCCTCCAAAGGTCTCATCACCGAAATCTTCGTGATGGACAACAAGGGCTTGAATGTCGGCCAAAGCGATCCGACTTCCGACTATTGGCAGGGCGACGAAGCCAAATGGAAGAACACATTTCTTAAGGGCGCCGATGCGGTATTTGTCGACGATGTCGAGAAAGATGAGTCGACACAGATGTATCAAGCGCAAGTGAGCATCTCGATCATGGACCCCGAAACCAAAGAGGTAATCGGTGCTGTCACGGCC
>CAYWBS010000775.1:0-1881 GCA_964456215.1 uncultured Hyphomicrobiaceae bacterium | reverse complement strand
AAATGAGCGCCGGATTCTAACTTAGCAACCGGTATCGCTTTGTGGGGCAGGTCAAAACGCAGCCCAAAGTACTACTTTTTGAGAACGTGTCGGGACTTGCATACAAGGGTAAGGACGAAGGGCTTGGCCGAATTGTCGAAGGCCTAAAGGTTATCAACCGCAAGACGGGTGCAAAATACAAGCCATATTGGCAAGTGATCGATGCGGCCAACTGCGGTGTGCCGCAGCACCGCGAACGCGTTATTATAGTAGCTAGTCGGGACGGTAGGGAGTTCAATTTTCCATTGTCAACGCACGGCGATGCTGAGGATCTGTTCCACTTTCCGAGACTTGAACCATACCGAACCACATGGGATGCGCTTGGCGATCTACCTCAGCGCCTGAATGATCCATCGCTGAGGATGAGCGGCAAGTGGGCCGATCTTCTCCCGAGCATACCGGAAGGTGAGAACTACCTCTGGCACACGTCGCGAGGCGGTGGACGACCGTTGTTTGGCTGGCGCACGCGGTACTGGAGCTTTCTTCTTAAGCTTTCGAAGAATCGCCCGTCCTGGACAATTCAGGCTCAACCTGGATCGGCAACCGGTCCCTTCCACTGGAGCAATCGCAAGCTGTCCGTTCTAGAGATGCTCCGCCTTCAGACGTTCCCAGACCATCTGCAATTCGATTGCGGACGCACAGTCGCTCAAAGGATGATTGGCAACGCAGTACCATCGCTCCTCGCGGAGGTCCTGGCGCGTAAAATCCGCGCTCAGCTACTTGGAAAATCGCTACGGGGCAAAAGACTGAAATTCCTGCCGCCACGCCGAAAGCGTGTGCCGGAACCGGTTCCTATTGCTGTTGTGCCGAGAAAGTACCTCAAGCTTGAAGGCGAGCATGCACCACATCCCGGCGAAGGCCGCGGCAACGGCGCCAGGGCTAGGCTTCAGCAAGCAGCGTGAGTGCGCGCTTCTAAGAGTTGCATGCCCTGATGTTCCGGCAGTTAGTATTGCGTCAGGAATCGCAGCGCCGTCTATTCGCTGGCTAGGGTGTGCCCGCCCCCATCATCCCTCTCCCCAACTCAGGTCGTATCGGACCCCCGACACCAGACTCACCCCCCCCTCAATAAACCGTGTCGAGAAGATCGTGGTACGACAGGTCCAAGTAGCCCGTCTCGATGCCGCGGTTCTTAAAGTTCCACTGGGTGAACCAGTCGTAGAGCGGCCAGAGGCGCGCGCTGTTGCGCAGTATTGCGTAGCGGTCGCGCATCTTGTTCCAGTCGGCCAGCGACTGCACGTCGCGCAAGGTGCGCAGGACGTCGCCCGCGTCTGCCAGATCCATTTCGATGAAGGCGTTGGGAAAGCCGCCGACGAGGGTGGGATAGATGCTCATGGTGTCAAGGTCGGGCAGCTCGAGCCCGTTCTGGAAGAACAAGGCGTCCTGGGTGGCGTAGACGCGGTGGCGGGCAGGCCGCCGCCATCAGCATGACGACCAAGCCTGCAACGTGACCAGCTTGGTTTGCAGATGATTTGGAGATCCGAAGACGGACCACTTGTTCTCAGTCACGTTCCATTGAGAAGAAGCCGCCCAACCCATTGGAAATGGCGGAGACGGAGTCCGCCAATCACCATTCAATTCATTGGGTTTTTCTGCTCAGCATCAAATTGGCCCATCAATTGGCCCATCAACTGGGGCGCGGAATTAAGTGCGCCCAGAATTGACGGCCACCGCGGTTCAACCGTCTGTGGTCGTCAGTCAGCTCAGTGAGCCGCGTACCGATTGCGGTCCAGCTCCTTGGCTTCCATCCCTCGCGCTCACATAGTTCACCGTAGACCTGTTTAAGTTCACTGCTTGGGATATACGTGCCAACCGCATCTTCAGCGTAGAGCTGCACATGCTCAA
>CAYWBS010000774.1:0-1884 GCA_964456215.1 uncultured Hyphomicrobiaceae bacterium | reverse complement strand
AGCGAAGTACGATCTGATTTCCGATGCCTGGTATACCGCCATGCGCAATTGTCGGCCCACGGCCGGCGGGTCAATGTCACGTCCGAATGGTACGCACAAATAATACCTGCCATCGACACCCGCTATTTCTTTTTTCTGACTTTCAATTGCCACATTGATCGCGCTTTTCCTAAATTCGGACAAAAAGCACCGCTCTAAGTTGATCTTGAACGGCGCCGAGCCAGACAGTTCAGGCAACATTGTCTCGCGTGCCAGACTTTGTTGGGGCAATAAGCTCAGCATGCTAAAGCGATGGACCAATGGTCATGAAATTTCTGATGTCAGCAGGCCTTGCATTTTTCTTAGTCATCGTCGGAGCTGGCAAATTAGCTTTTGCGCAACAGCCATCAGCCGATCCTGGCCGGCTCTCGGAGTGGAAGGTCCGCAAACAAGTTAATCTCGGCACTGTGAGGATCATCTCCGGCGGAGTGGATAGCACGGCTTTCCGGACGGCCTCCGAAGTCGCGTCGGTTGTGAACAACACGGAGGGGCTGCGCCTTTTGTCAGTCATCGGACGGGGATCACTGCAAAATGTGCGCGATGTATTGTTTCTCCGACGCGTGCATCTAGGCATTGTGCAGTCCGATGTTCTCGACCACATTATCGAGAAAGGACTCTTTTCCGCCATAGAGCGGCGCATTAACTACGTTGCCAAGCTGTATAACGATGAGGTTCATATTCTTGCCCGGCGCGAGATCGCAAATGTCTCCGATCTTGCCGGGAAACGAGTCAGTATTGGACTGAAGTCGAGCGGCACTTTCATCACCGCGTCGAAGATTTTCGATAAGCTCAAAATCCGCGTGCGGCCAGTCAATCTCGATCCGAGTATTGCTCTTGAGCAGCTGAGGACGGGTGAAATCGCAGCCTTGGTTTACGTGGAGGGAAAACCGATTAGCCTCCTGGACCGGGTCGAGAAAGATTGGAATCTTCACCTTCTGCCGCTGCCGAATAACGCAGGCCTGACGGAAAAATACGAACCAGCGTCCCTGACCTCGAAGGACTATCCGAATATTATACCCGCGGATGAACAAATCACGACCGTGTCCGTCCCAAACATCATGATCGTCCTGAATTTCAAATCGGATACAAGCCAGTACGCTGATTTAGCAAAATTTATCGATGCCTTCTTCAAAGGATATCCCGAGTTGCGAAAGTCGCCCTATCATCCAAAGTGGACAGAGGTGAATCTGTCTTCAGACGTCGGAAAATGGACCCGTTTTCCGCCGGCGGCCGAGGCGGCAAACAAATTCGCGAGCCTGACGGCAAATGCCTGCACGGAACCCGTTCTCAGAGCTGCCTTCCTAAAGTTTTATCAACAGGAAATTGGGCGCTCTCAGGGACGCGTGTCCGTCGCTCCGCAAGCCAGGGAAAAGCTCTTCAAGCAGTTTCAGGAGTGGCTACAAAAAAATCCGAATTAATTCTGAGTACGGCGTCCCTCTGAATTGAGAATGCGTTGGCCGCTTCACCTTACATAAGTTGCAAAGATTGTGACGCATTTGGAGAAATCACTCGGAATGAGTAGTGTTGAGGTACCTTCATGAAAGCGTCGAAATACATCTGGCGATGCGGGTCGGTTTTTGCGGCTGTCTTTGCCTTCATACATGTGCAATCGTTACCAGCCTTTGCCGAATGGTTCCCAACGAAACCCGTAGAATTCGTTGTCATGGCCGGCAAGGGCGGCGGCGCGGATAAGATGGCTCGGCTTTTCAAGAAGATTATCGAGTGGGAAGAGCTGTCGCCATTCCCATTTGTGCCGGTTAACAAACCCGGAGGATCCGGCGCCGAAGCGATGACATATCTGAAAGACAAGGCCGGCGACCCGCACGTCGTGATGATTACCCTCAA
>CAYWBS010000773.1:0-1885 GCA_964456215.1 uncultured Hyphomicrobiaceae bacterium | reverse complement strand
CCGTCCGGCCTCGTCAATCGGACATTGCTGCGATAGTAGACGGGGTTGCCGACATAGGCGGCGACGAGCAGCTCTTTGGCGCCGGCGGCATCAACGGGTTCGGAGCGCTCACTGTTGCCGCCTCTGCCTTCGGGGAGGTGCGTGGCCGACTGAGCCCAGTCCGGAATAAGCATGGGGTGTGCAAAGGCAAGAAGCAAAATGATTGCGACAAGGGCCGCAGCGCGGTCCCATCTGTCCCGTTTGACCCGGCTCAGGCCAGCCATAGCTGGAATTGCCGCGCAACCGGCCCGGCGGCGATCCGCCCACACTGCTCCTGTCATGCTGTAATCTCCCCCTCACCCCCCGGCCAAATCCGGAGCAGTCACTTATATGCTGCCATAGGAATATAGGACACCGCCATGCTGGATGTCGCTTCCCGGCACTTATTCCCTTCTCGCGCGGCAACGCCCATCGTCCGGACCAGGGCGGATTGCCCGCGGTGCGCCTGTACTAGACAGGAATTGTCACCACGGCCTTCAGCCCGCCAAGGGCGCTGTCGTACAAACTAACGTTTCCGCCATGGCCATGGGCGATATCGCGCGTGATCGACAGGCCGAGACCTGTGTTGACGACATCCTGATTGCGTGCGGCGTCGATCCGGTAGAACGGACGGAAGACGCGCTCGCGCTCATGTTCGGGAATTCCCGGCCCGTCATCATCGACTTCAATTATCAAAATGCCGTCGTCCCGGCGGGCGGTCAAGACGATGGTGTCCGCATAGCGCTCCGCATTGCTCACCAAATTGGCAATCGCCCGTTTGAAGGCATGGCGTCTGAGCGGCACAATGATCGGCTCCGGGGGCAGGTGGAGCTTCACGGATTTGCCAAGGCGCGCGGAGCTGCTTTCCAGCTCGCAGAGCATCTGTCCGACATCCGTCAGCAGCGTCTCATCGCCGCCCTCGCCCTTGGCAAACGCCAAATAGTCTTCGAGCATTTGCTGCATTTCATTAATATCCGAATGCAGCGCCTCGGCCTCCGGCGAATCGCCAAACATCGCAAGCTGCAGTTTGAAGCGCGTCAAAATGGTTCTGAGATCGTGGCTCACTCCGGCGAGCATCGTCGTGCGCTGCTCGACATGGCGTTCGATCCGGTCGCGCATCTTTATGAAGGCGCGGGACGCCTGACGAACCTCGCGGGCGCCGCGCGGCTGGAAATCTTCGGAGACCGGCCGGCCCATTCCGAAAGAATCGGCCGCCGTCGCCAATCGCAATATCGGTCTTATCTGATTGCGCAGAAACAGGATCGCCACGGTAACCAAGACAAAGGAGATGCCGACCATCCAGATCAGAAAAATATGGGAATTCGACGCATAGGTCTGGCTGCGCCGGGCGATCACCCGGAACACATAATCGTCGAGCTTGATCCTGATCTCCACGTGGTTGGAGCGGCCCACCGTGTCGATCCAGAATGGCCGGCCAACTCTGTTCCTGAGTTCGCGGGAGAGCGTGCGGTCCAGCAAACGAAAGAAGGGCTTCGGCCGCGCCGGCGGCAACTCCTTGAGAGGCAGGAATTGTATCGACAGTCCAAGCTTGTCGCGCGCCAGATTTACCAGGTGGTCCTGAAACTTCTTCTCTTTTGGCAGCGTGTCATAGACGGCGATCAGCATGGCGATGTCGCGGGTTGTAGCCGTCGACAGCCGCTTGGTTACCGTTTGCCAGTGGCGCTCCATGAATATGAACGTGACGATCGATACCAAAAGGACGATCGGTGTGATGATGATGATCAGGGCGCGGGCATAAAGCCCTTTTGGCATTCTGTCGGCGATAAAGCGGCCGAATTTCCCGAATCGCGTGCGCTGCGTCTCCTCAGGCTCGGCGTCTGAGTCGGAATGGGAGCGAATATGTTCC
>CAYWBS010000772.1:0-1885 GCA_964456215.1 uncultured Hyphomicrobiaceae bacterium | reverse complement strand
GTGCAAACCACAGATTTCCGCATCTCGGCAGCCGGTATTGACGGCAAATAGAGCCATCTCCATCAAGTGAGTGGGAAGTTCTCGAAAGAGTCGAGTTTGTTCTTCCCAATCAAGAGGATAAGGCTTTCGCTTGCCAATATTTGGTAAGAGCTTGATCTTTGGCCGTGCCTGTATCCAAGTAAGCCCCTGCTCGTCAACCCATTCACCGGATGCAAGATTCAAAATACGTCTAACCACCTGTAGGCCGTGATTGATCGAACCGTCTGACACGCCCTGATTGCGACGGTGGTCTATCCACGGCTGCAAAGTACCTTTGTGAATGCGATCGAGCGGAACATGTCCGATCCATGGTATTAGGCCTTTCAACCGACTGACGTCATCACCGATGCTGCGCTTATGCTGGTTCTCAATCACGAACTTAGCCGCCGCCTGCTCAAAAGTGCGTTGTTGTCTGACCCCGTAAATTTGAGCTTGGCGGATCTCCTCCATCAATCTTGCGACATATTGCTCTGCCTCTTGGAGGCAAGCTGTTTCAGTGCTTTGACAAACTCGCCGCCCTTTGATGCGCTTGTCGATATGCCAAATCCCGACTCTCTTGATGAGACCGGGAATTCTTTTGCGTCCCATGATATTCCTCCTTTCCGAGCGGGACGCCCGTTGCAGGCGATATAATTATCGACCCAGGCGTCAAGTTCAAGCCGATCGAATGCAACCCCCTGGGTGCCGATTGGCACTTCCGTAAGGTCGGGGCGCACTTCGCAATTGAATCTATTGCGGTCCATGCCGATATAGGCAGGTGCATCTCGGAAGCGGATGAGGCGTGGAAGCAAACCAGGTCTGTACGCTTTACAGGCACTCATCTTCGTATTCCGCCTTTAGGAGAGTGACCGACGGCGACTGTCCGATCACGCGCCGGACTGAAACCATCCCGGCTTCCTCCAGCCAGGCGAGCGCCCGGTATTTTGAATTCCGGTCGACGGAAAACTGGCGAGCAGCCTTATTTGAAAACGCGATCGATTTTGATTGCCTGACTTCTGACAAGTGCCAAAGGGCAATGCCGACATGAAGCGATTTCCCTGGCAGTGCCGCCGCCGCTATGAGCCAAGAAATAGGGATGGAAACGGCAAACTGGCCATCAGCCATGTGGGGACTGTGCAAATCTGAGCAACCAACTTTCATGGCTGAAGAATGAGGAATGGGTCCGACTCAAACTCGTGCACGGACTCATTATTTCTCACTTCCCCATGGCATATTATATGTGTGCAGTCGTTTGGGACCGATGTAGGTCGTTTTTTCATTTGATCGGTCCTTGATGGGGGACACTTCGGACGGAAAATTGCGCACATTTTCCGTTGCCCGTCCCTTGATTGGGACGGTTTGGGCGCGATTTGGGACCGGGTTTTAAATTTTCCGGCCGCCAACTCATAAACTCTTTGGTCGCCAAATCATTTCCGAGGGGATGTTCCGTTAGGATCCATGTTGTCGCGAGGCCGAGCTTCCAATCGAAACTGCCAGGCTGATTGATTTTGATGAATCCTTTGGCGGCCAGCTCACGGAAGGCTTTCGAGGCACTGTCCTTGGCAATATTGAGTTCACGCGCGGCCTGGCGGACGGAGAACGCGATTTCACCGTTATTAAGGCCGTTGAAGCGCATCGCCAACTCAACATAGAGAGCTCGCGCAGCCGGCTTGAGAGATCGCCAAGCATCTGATTTGAGCATGTAGTGATGCAACATAACGAAACGCTTTGGGCTCGTGCTTCGACCCTTTTTGTCATGAGATCGATGCGGGCGACGCTTCGTGGACCTAGGACGCATTACCGGCTCGCTGTGGAAGTTAATACGCCGCACAGAATGAGTTGGATTCATAGGCGATTAAAGAGCGCT
>CAYWBS010000771.1:0-1889 GCA_964456215.1 uncultured Hyphomicrobiaceae bacterium | reverse complement strand
GGATACGCGGCTTTCGGGCTATATGATCGAGTCGGCGCTGGTGTCCGGCTTTACGGCGGTCGGCATGGACGTTCTCCAATTGGGGCCGATGCCGACGCCGGCGGTGGCCATGCTGACCCGTTCGCTGCGCGCCGATCTCGGGGTCATGATATCCGCCTCCCATAATCCATTCGCAGACAATGGCATCAAGCTCTTCGGACCCGATGGCTATAAGCTCGACGACGATACCGAGCATGCGATCGAAAAGCTTATGGATGGCGATATGCGGCCGCACCTCGTCCGGGCCGGCAAAATCGGCAGGGCGACGCGTGTCGAGAGCACTGCGGCGCGCTACATCGAATTCGCCAAGCGGACCCTGCCGCGCAAGCTGCGTTTTGACGGTCTCAGAATCGTGATCGATTGTGCCAACGGTGCGGCCTACAAGGTGGCGCCGCTCGCCCTTTGGGAGCTCGGCGCGGAAGTCGTCTCGATCGGCGTCGATCCCGATGGCACGAATATCAACAAGGACTGCGGATCCACGGCGCCGGAGGCGTTGTGCGACAAGCTGCGCGAAGTCAGGGCGGATATCGGCATCGCGCTCGATGGCGATGGCGACCGCGTTGTCATTTGCGACGAGGCCGGCCGGCTGATCGACGGCGATCAGCTTTTGGCCGTGGTCGCCGAATCCTGGCTTAACCGCGGACGGCTCGCGGCCGGCGGCATCGTCGCCACGGTGATGTCCAATCTGGGCCTTGAGCGTTATCTGCAAAAACTCGGTTTGACCCTGGCGCGGACACCGGTCGGCGACCGCTATGTCGTCGAATATATGCGCAAGCACGGCTACAATGTCGGCGGCGAACAATCCGGCCATATCGTGCTCTCCGACTACTCGACGACCGGCGACGGGCTGGTTACCGCGCTGCAGATATTGGCGGTCGTGGTGTCGAGCGGCAGGCCGGTCAGCGAGGTCTGCAAGAGGTTCGAGCCATTGCCGCAGCACCTGGAAAACGTTCGCTATAAGTCGGGACGGCCTTTGGAGGATGTGCAGGTCAGGGCCGTCATCGATGAAGGCCGCAACAAGCTCGGCGACAGGGGACGCATCGTCATCCGGCCGTCCGGCACGGAGCCGGTTATCCGCGTCATGGCGGAAGGCGACGATGACGCGCTGGTTTCGGCGGTGGTCGGCGATATCGTCGAAGCGCTGAACGGCGTGGCGGCGTAAGCGACAGCGCGGCGTTTCACGGCAGCGACAGCTTTACGATTCCGGGGCCGGCCGGCCGGCGCCGCCGTCAGCTGCCGCGCGTCAGCAGGATCTTGACGGCAAAGGCGCTGAACATGCCGGCAAACAGCCAGTCGATCCATTTCATGAGGCGCGGGTTCGATTTGAAGGCGGCGGCGAAACGGTCCGCGGCGAGGATCATCAGACTTGTGATCGGGATCGCCAGGGCCAGGAAATATAGTCCGAGAAATACGAGCTTGCCCGCCGCCCGAGGGTCGCCGGCGGAGATGAATTGCGGAAGAAAGGTGACGAAGAAGAGCACGATCTTCGGATTGAGGAGATTGATGCCGACGCCCGTCAGCCAATGCTCAAGCAGGGTCCGGTTCTTGGGAGCGCCGGCGACGAGACGCAGCGCCGAGCCGTGGCGGACCGCCTGAACGGCGAGCCAGATCAGATATCCGGCGCCGGCAAGCTTGACCAGCGAAAACAATTGCGCGGAGGCTGCCAGAAGAGCGGAAAGGCCGAACGCCGCCGCCATGGTGTGCACGACGATGCCGCTCGAAGCGCCAAACATGCAGGCAAAGCCCGCCGCCCTGCCATCGGTCATCGCCCGGCTCAAAAACAGGGACATGTCCGGTCCCGGCGTGATCGTGAGAACGACGGCGGCGGCCGTGAAGGCGAGCAGGGTGGC